>JAEWCK010000101.1 GCA_023390675.1 Pseudomonadota bacterium | reverse complement strand
CCCCAGCCCCATCCGCACGTCGAACTGGTTGAGCCAGTCGCGCATCACCCACCAGGCGACGGGCCATGCGATTATGTTGGCGAGCAGCACAGGACGGCTGAACTGCCAGACGAGCAGCCTGACGATGTCGCGCGTCCGTGCGCCGAGCACCTTGCGGATGCCGATCTCCTTGGTCCGCCGCTCGGCGGTGAATGCCGCAAGCCCGAACAGCCCCAGGCACCCGATCACCACCGCGAGGATCGCGAACATCCCGAAGAGCTGCGCGCGCGTCTCGTCGCGATTGTAGAGATTGTGGACGATCTCGGTGACCACCCGCGCCTCGAACGGAATCTCGGGCACCATCCGCTTCCAGACGCCTTCGATCTGCGTGCGGAGCGTTTTCATGTCACCGCTGCCCCGCACGAGCAACTGATGGTAGCCGCGCGTCTGATAGAAATAGACGATCGGCTGGAGCGGCTGGCGGACGTTGCGATAGCGCACGTCGCTGACCACGCCGATCACGCGCGCGGGCACCCAATTGCCCGCCTCGGGCACGGTGAAGCCGATCTCGACGGGCTTGCCAATCGCGTCCTGCGCGGTCTTGAAGCCGAGCCGCTTCGCGCCCGCTTCGGAGAGGATGACATTGGTGCCGCGCGCGACGAACGCCTTTTCCGCGGCGATATCGACGGGATAGGGCGTGGTCGAATCGTCCATTGCGATCGCTTCGCTGAAGTTGCGGCCAGCGAGCAGCTTCATCCCCAGCGCATCGATCACGCCGGGGTCGATGCCGTAGACGCCGAGATTGATCGGATTGACCTGCCCGGGCAGCCGTGCGTCGGTCACCGAATTGTTGCCCGGGTTCACGGCGATCGAGGTGCGGCCGACCGCCGTCACCCCCGGCAGGCGGCGCACTTCCTCCTCGAAGGTCTTGGCGATCTTGTCGGCCTGCGGCGCGCCCAGGCCATAGACCTGAAGCAGGCCGTCGCGCTTGTAGCCCGCGTCCATCGTCCGCGCGTAGATCGTCTGGCCATAGACGACCGCGGTGCAGATGATCAGGCCAATCGACACGGCGAACTGCGTGACGACGAGCAGGCTGCGCAGCCGCCCGCTGCCCTCGGCTTCTGCGGAGGACTTGTTCGCCTTGAGCACGCGCGCGGGCTGGAAGCGCGAAAGGTAGATCGCCGGATAGACGCCTCCCGCCAGCCCGACAAGGATCGCGAGCCCGATCACCGGCAGCAGCACGCCGCCCGATCCGAGATAATGGATCTCCATCCCGGCATCGAGAAAGTTGTTGAGCAACGGCAGGGTGAGCTCGGCGAGCGCGAGCGCGATCAGCGTGGCGATCGCCGCGACGAGGATCGATTCGCCGATGAACTGGACGATCAGCTGCCTGCGCGTCGCCCCCAGCACCTTGCGCAACGCTACCTCACGAGCGCGTTGCGAGGCGCGCGCGGTGGCGAGGTTGGTGAAGTTGATGCACGCCATGCCGAGGATCATCAGCGCGACCACGGCGAAGGTAGCGATCGTCTGGCGGTCGCTCCCCGGCGTCATCGTCGCGTTCTGCGCTTCGCCGAGATGGACGTCGCGGATGTTGGTCAGCCGCCAGTCCTGGCTGTCCCCCGGATTGGTCTTGGGGCCGTCGCCCTGATCGTCGGGGATGTTGCGCTTCTCCCAGGCGGGCATCTGCGACATGATCGTCGCCGGGTCGGTCCCGTGGCGGAGCTTGACGTAGACGAAGCCGCCCTGCGAATTCCACGATGTGAGGAAGGTAGGGCTCTTCGCGAAATAGCTTTGCGGGTTGAAGCGCGCGACCGCGGTCATCGCGAGATGCGTGTTCTTGGGCAGGTCCTTGAACACCCCGGTCACGCGATAATCCTCGCGCAGATCGTCGCTGAGGATCGTCAGCGTCTTGCCGATCGGATTCTCCTTGCCGAAGCGCGCCTTGGCTTCGCGCTCGCTCAGCACCAGCGCATGCGGATCGTCGAGCGCGTGGCGGGGATCGCCCGCGACGAACGGCACCTGGAGGATATCGAAGATGTTGCCGTCGGCGAACCAGGCGACGTCCGGGCTGAAGGCCTGACCGTTCTGGATGAAGGTCATCCCCGATCCGCCGGTCAGGTAGACGCGCTTCTCGATCTGGGGGAAATCCTTCTCGAGCGCGGTTCCCGAGACGAAGCTCGTCACCTGGAGCTTGTATTCCTCGCCGCCGCGCTCGGTGGGCTTGTAGAAGTCCTGGAGCTGGTACGCGTCCTCGGCGCCGGGCAGCGCGCTGTCATAGCTGAACTCGTAGCGCACGAAGGTGAGGATCAGCAGGCACGCCGCGATCCCGAGCGCGAGCCCGAAGATGTTGATGAAGGCATAGACCTTGTTCTTCGCCAGCGCCCGAAGGCCGACCGTCACATAACTGCGCCACATGGTATCCGCCTCCTATTCGTAGCGAAGGGCGTGGATGGGGTTGGTGCGCGCGACGCGCAGCGCATGCGCGCCGATCGTGAGCACCGCGATCAACAGCGCGAGCAGCCCTGCGACGAGGAAGGGCGTCGGCCCCAGGCTCATCCGCACGTCGAACTGGTTGAGCCATTCGCGCATCGCCCACCATGTCACCGGCCAGGCGATCAGATTGGCGATCAGCACAGGGCGGCTGAACTGCCAGACAAGCAATCGCGCGATATCGAGCGTGCGCGCGCCCAGGACCTTGCGGATGCCGATCTCCTTGGTGCGCTGCTCGGCCGTGAAGGCGGCGAGCCCGAACAGGCCGAGGCAGCCGATCGCCACCGCGAGGATCGCGAAGCCGCCGAAGAGCTGCGCGCGCTTCTCGTCGGCATTGTAGAGATCGTGGACGATGTCGGTGGCGAAGCGGGCGTTATAGGGGATGTCGGGGACCAGCCGCTTCCAAACCGCTGCGATCTGTTCCGAAATCGCCGCCGGATTGCCGTTGATGCGCACGACCGCGCGATTGAAGCCTTGGGTCTGGTAAAAATATATTATGGGCTGAACCTGATCGCGTACGGTGCGGTAGCGCACGTCGCCGACCACGCCGACCACGGTCGCGGTGACATTGCCGAGCTCGGGACTGACGATGCCGACCTCGACATGCTGGCCGATCGCCGCCTGGGGCGTGGCGAAGCCGAGCCGGCGTGTCGCTTCCCCCGACAGGAGCACGTTGACGCCGCGCGCGACCAAGCCCTTCTCGATCTCCGAATTGGGATCGGGGACGCTCGGCGTCGTCGCGTCGTCCATCGCGATCGCCTGGTTGAAGTTGCGCCCGGCGATCAGCTTCATTCCGAGCGTGGCGATCAGATGATCGTCGATGCCGTAGAAACCCAGCTCGGGGCCGTCGGTCTGGCCCGGGCGGTTGACCGTGGTCGAGCTGTTGTTGCCGGTGGCGATGCCGATCCCGGTGCGCGCTGCGTCGACAACGCCGGGCACCCGGCGGATCTCCTCCATCAGCGAGCGGCCGACATTCTCGACCTGCGGGCGCGAGACGCCGTTGATCTGGAGCAGCCCTTCCTTCTGGTACCCGGCGCTGATGCTGCGCGAATAGACGGTCTGGCCATAGACAACCGCGGTGCAGATGATCAGGCCGATCGACACTGCGAACTGCGTGACGACGAGCAAACTGCGCAGCCGCCCGCTGCCCTCGGCGTTCGCCGCCGATTTGTTGGCCTTCAGGATACGCGCGGGCTCGAAGCGCGAGAGATAGAGTGCCGGATAGAGGCCACCCGCCAGCCCGACGAGAATCGCGAGGCCGATCACGGGCAGCAGCACGCCGTCCATGCCGAAATAGTGAATCGCGATCTGCGCATCGAGAAAGGCGTTGAGCAGCGGCACCGTGATCTCGGTGATCGCGAGCGCGATCAGCGTGGCGATCGCCGCGACGAGCACCGACTCACCGATGAACTGCAGGACGAGCTGCTTGCGCGTCGCCCCCAACACCTTGCGCAGCGCAACCTCGCGGGCGCGCTGGGAGGCGCGCGCGGTGGCGAGGTTGGTGAAGTTCATGCACGCCATCGCGAGGATCAACAGCGCGACCACCGCGAAGATCAGCACCGTGCTGCGTTCGGCGGTCACTGCGGGGCCGCGCGAATTGCCGATATGGATGTCGCGGATGTTGACGAGGCGGAACTCCTCGTCGTCGCCCGGATTGGTCTTGGGACCCTGCCCCAGGTCGTCCGGGATGTTGCGCTTCTCCCAGGCGTGCATCTGGCTGTTGAGGCTCTCGACGTCTGTACCCGGCTTGAGCTTCACGAAGATCTGGCCGTTCTGCCAGCGCCACGAGCTGTACGCGCCCGGATAGTTCCGGAAATAGGTCGGCGGATCGATCCGCACCACCGCGGTCGGCCGGAAGATGCTGTTCTTGGGGATATCCTTGAATACGCCGGTGACGCGATAGTCGGCGGTCATGTCGCCGCTGATAACGGTGAGCGTCTTGCCCACCGGGTCGGCGTCGCCGAAATGCGTCTTCGCCTCGCTCTCGCTCAGCACCAGCGCATGCGGATCGTCAAGCGCATGGACGCGGTCCCCGCGCACGAATGGAGTCTGGATCACGTCGAACAGCGGCCCGTCGGTCAATATCGCCGCTTCGGGCGTGAAGGGCTGGCCGTTCTGGACGAGGATCGTGCCCTGCCCGGTCGCGTAGACCACGTGCTCGATCTGCGGGAAATCCTTCTTGAGCGCCTGCGCCGAGACATAGGCCGTCGTCTGCGACACCGCGCCCGGCGCGCCCGACGCTGTCGGCAGGAAAGTGGTCTGGAACTGGTAAGCCTGGTCGGCACCGTCGCGCCAGCCGTCATAGCTGAACTCGTACCGTACATAAGCGAGGATCAGCAGGCAGGCCGCGATCCCGAGCGACAGCCCGAAGATGTTGATGAACGCATAGACCTTGTTCTTGGCCAGCGCCCTCAAGCTCACCGTCAGATAGTTCCGCCACATGTCCCTGTTCCTATTCGTAGCGAAGTGCGTGGATGGGATTGGCGCGCGCGACGCGGAGCGAATGCCCGGCTACCGTCGCCAGCGCGATCCCGAGTGCGAGCATGCCGGCCAGCGCGAAGGGCGTCGGCGTGAGAGCGATGCGCGCGTCGAAGGTGTTGAGCCAGTCGCGCATCACCCACCACGCCACCGGCCAGGCGACGAGATTGGCGAGCACCACGGGCTTGGAAAATTGCCAGGCGAGCAATTTGACGATGTCGCGCACCTTGGCGCCGAGCACCTTGCGGATGCCGATCTCCTTCGTCCGTCGTTCGGTGGTGAACGAAGCGAGGCTGTAGAGGCCGAGGCAGGCGATCATCACCGCCAGCCCGGCAAAGCCCGCGAACAACGTTCCGCGCGCGCGATCGGCGGCGTAGAGCGAGGCGATCACCTCCTCGGCAAAGCGCCCCTCGAACGGAATCTCGGGCTCGAACTTGCGCCAGACCTTGCCCAGCCCCGCCATCACTTCGCCGGGCCTGGCTGCGGCATAGCGGACGATCACCTGATCGGTCGCCATGCCGTCATAGGCGTAGATCAGCGGTTCGATCGCGTCGCGCGCGGTGCGGATCCGCGTGTCTTCGACGACGCCGACGATGGTCGAGGGAACCATGTCGGCGCCGTCGATCCCGACCTTGATCGTCTTGCCGATCGCGGCCTGGGGAGACCCGTATCCGAGCAGCATTGCTGCATTGCGGTTGATGACCACATTGATCCCGCGCACGGCAAGCGCTGCACGTGCGGCGACGCGCTCGGCCTCGCCTCCGGCATCGGGGCGCACGAGCCGGTCGTTGGCCTGAGCGTCTCTGAGCAGTCTCCCGGCGAGCAGGCGCATGTCGAGGGTCTGAAAGAAGTCCGGATCGACGGCGTAGAAGCCGACCGACAGATCCCGCGGCCCGCCGGGCGCGCGCACCGCGAGGATGTTCTTGTTCTCCGCCGCGACGCCGAGGTTGGTCCGCCCCGCCGCGACGACGCCGGGAATGGCGAGCATCTCGCGCCGCGCCGCTTCATATTCGCTGCTGTTGCCGGCGAAGCGCCACGCGGAATCGATCTGGATCAGCCCGTCGCGGCGATAGCCCGGATCGATCGTCTCGACATAGCGCGTCTGCGACCAGATCACGCTGGTGCACACGATCAGCCCGATCGCGATCGCGAACTGGAGGACGACCAGCCCGGCGCGCAGCCGCCCGCTGCCCGGCGTCTCGGCCGAGGACTTGTTGGCGCGCAGCACTTGGGCAGGCTTGAAGCGGCTGAGGAAAAGCGCGGGATAGAGACCGCCGAGCAGGCCCGTCGCGACGAACAGCGCGAGCGCGGGCAACAGCATCCCGTCGGCACCCAGATAGGACATGTGCAGGTCGGCATCGACCCACGCCGCTACCCACGGCGTCGCGAGCTCGACCAGCGCGAGCGCGACGATCATCGCTATCCCCGCCATCAGCAGCGATTCGCCGAGCAACTGCGCGACGAGCTGGCCGCGAGTCGCGCCGAGCACCTTGCGCAGCGCCACTTCGCGCGCGCGCTGGGTGGCGCGCGCGGTCGACAGGTTGACGAAGTTCATCACCGCCATGCCGAGCGTCAGCAACGCGACGATCACGAAAGTGGCGAGCGTGCGCGGATCGCCGCCGGGCGCGAGCGCATTCGCCTGCGCCTCACCGAGGTGAACGCCGCTGATCGGCACCAGCTTCAGGTCCATGATGTCGGCCTGACTGCTCGGCTTGCCATCGATGATCTGGGGCGCGACCACGCGCTTCTCCCACGCGGGCAGTGCAGCGTTGATCGCGCTCACATCGGCATCGGCGCGCAGCCTGACATAATGCTGCTGCCCCATATTGCCCCAGCCCTTGTACTGGGCGGGGACGGCATCGGGTTCGGCGGTGTCGTTGCGGAAGAGGATGTGAAGCCTGAGGCTCGAATTCTTCGGCAGATCCTTGAGCACGCCGGTGACGCGAAAGTCGTGGCGTCCCGGCCCCGCGCCGAGGTTCATCGTCTTGCCGACCACGTCGGTGGTGCCGAACTGCCGCCGCGCCTCGGTCTCGGTCAGCACGATTGAGGTCGTGTCGGGCAGCGCCGTCGCCGCCGATCCGGCGACGAAGGGCAACTTGAAGACCCGGAAGAAATCGGGATCGACCGAGCTGGTGTCGATGAAGATTGCCTGGCCATCGCGCATCGTCACGGTCGGGCCGTTGCGCATCACGCTGATCGCCTCGACCTGGGGGAAGCCGCCGGCAAGCGTGTCGCGCACCGGGAACGGGCTGTTCTGCGAGCGCGTGACCGGCTGGCCAGGCTCGTGCCAGGTCGCCTGGACCTGGTAGATCTGGCCGCTGTCGGGCAGCCACGCGTCATAGCTGCGCTCGTAGCGCACATAATTGAGGATCAGCAGGCACCCCGCCAGCCCGAGCGCCAGCCCGACGATGTTGATCGCCGCATACACGCGGTTACGCGCGAGCTGGGCCAGAGCGGTGAGGAGATAGTTGCGCCACATCGCTATTCGTACCGGAGCGCGTGAATCGGGTTGGTCCGCGCGACGCGGAGCGACTGACCGGCGACGGTGAACACCGCGATCAGCATGGCCACCAGCCCCGCTACCGCAAATGGCAGCGGCGTGAGCGCGATCCGCGTGTCGAAGCCGTTGAGCCAGTCGCGCATCACCCACCAGGCGATCGGCCAGGCGATGATGTTGGCGAGCAGCACCGGCCGGCTGAACTGCCAGACAAGCAGGCGCAGGATGTCGCTGGTGCGTGCGCCGAGCACCTTGCGGATGCCGATCTCCTTGGTCCGCCTCTCCGCAGTGAACGCCGCAAGCCCGAACAGCCCGAGGCAGCCGATCGCGACGGTGAGGATCGAGAAGGCCGCGAACAGCGCACCGCGCGCGAGTTCCTGGCGATATTGCGCGCGCACCAGATCGTCGGCGAAATCGGCGCTGTAGGGCACGAGCGGCACCGTCTGGCGCCAGACCTGCGCGATCCGCTCGCGAATCTCGGACGGCTTCACCCCGGCGAAGCGGACAGCGATCTGCGCGAAGCCGACCTTTTGCATCACATAGACGGTCGGCTGGATCGGCTCGCGCAGCGAGCGGAAGCGCGCATCGGAGACGACGCCGACGATCGTGCACGGGATGAGCCCGACCTCGGGCACGGTCAGCGTACCGCTCATCGCCTTGCCGATCGCCTCCTGCGGCGAATGGAAACCGAGCCGCTTCGCCGCGGATTCGGAAATGACGACGTTAATCCCGCGGGCCGCCAGCGCCCGCTCGGCATCGAGGTTCACCGGGAATGGCGTGGTCGCATCGTCCTTGCCCTGCGAATCCTGGAAAAAGCGCCCGGCGAGCAGCCGCATCCCCATCGCCTCGAAAAAGCCGGTTTCGATGCCATAGGCGCCGAGCGAGACTGAGCTGGTCGCGCCGGGCAGGAAGAAGTCGGCGGCCGAATTGCCGTCGGGCGAGACGCCGATCTGGGTACGCGCCGCCGCCTGGACGCCGGGCACGCGGCGGATCCGCTCGATCAGCTGTTGCGACTGTTCCTGTGAGACGCCGCGGAAATCGAGATTGGCGACCTGCAGCAGCCCGTCGCGCTGATAGCCCGCGTCGAGCGTCTGGGCGAACCGCGTCTGCCCATATATCACCGCAGTGCACACGATCAGCCCGATCGATATCGCGAACTGCGCGACGACCAAGACGTTGCGCAGCCGCCCCGATCCGGCCGCGTCGGCGCTCGATTTGTTGGCCTTGAGGATCTTCGCCGGCTGGAAGCGCGAGAGATAGAAGGCCGGATAGAGCCCGCCCGCCGCGCCGACCAGCAGCACCAGCACGAGCGCCGGCGGCCAGACGCTGTCCGCGCCCCAATAGCGCATCGTGATGTTGATCTCGAGGAACCCGTTGAACACCGGCAGCAGCAGCTCGACCAGTGCGAGTGCGATCAGCATCGCCAACAGCGCGAGCAGGATCGATTCAGTCAGGAACTGCGCGATCAGCTGCCTCCGCGTCGCGCCGAGCACCTTGCGCAGCGCCACCTCGCGGGCACGCTGTGAGGCGCGCGCGGTGGCGAGGTTGGTGAAATTGATCGAGGCCATGCCGAGCACGAGCAGGGCGATCACTGCGAAGGTGGTCACGGTGCCTGGGTCGTTGCCCGTGGTAAGCCCGAACATCTGCGCCTTGCCGAGATGCACGTCGCGGATGTTGACCAGTCCGAAATCCATTTCGTCGCCGACATTGGTCCGCTCGCCATTGGTGACTTCGTCAGGGATGTTGCGCTTTTCCCACGCTGCGAGCTGCGAATTGATGTCGGCTGCGTCGGCGCCCTTGCGCAGCTTGACGAAGTTCCAGCCCTGCTGGCTGCCGAAGCGCGTCATCTGCTGCGCTCGATCGGCGAACTGCGTCTCCAGATCGAAGCGCGCGACCATGTCGGCCGAGATGCTGCTGTTCTTCGGAATGTCCTTGAAGACGGCAGTGACGCGGTAATCGACGTCGCCGGTGTTATCGACGATCGTGAAGGTCTTGCCGATCGGATCAGCGTCACCGAAGCGACGCTTCGCCTCGCTTTCGCTGAGCGCGACCGAATGCGAATCCGGCAGCGCGGTCGCAGCGCTTCCCCTGGCGAAGGGTACGTCGAAAATATCGAACAGATTGCTGTCGACCATGCGCAAGGTCTGCACCTGCGAGGGCTGGCCGTTCTGGATCACGATCGGCGCGAACGATCGCATCCACACGACCTTCTCGACCTGCGGGAAATCCTTCTTGAGCGCGCGGCCGGCGGCGATCGCGCTCAGCTGGAGGTCCTTTTTCTCGCCGCCGCTGTTGGTCGCGAGGATATAGGTCTGGAGCTGGTAGACCTGGTCCGCGTCACCCAGCCAGCTGTCGTAGCTGCGCTCGTAGCGGACATAGAGCAGGATCAGCAGGCACGCGGCGAGGCCGACGGTAAGCCCGAAGATGTTGATGAAGGCATAGATCCGGTTCTTCGCCAGCGCGCGAACCGCCACCGTCAGATAGTTGCGCCACATGCCTCTGGTCCTCCCTGAACCCCAGCCTCGCTTTTCGAGTGCCGTTTAGGCGGCGCGGCGGCGCTCCTGCAGGATGCGGCCATCGAGCATGCTGACGACGCGGCCGGCATAATCGGCGTGCGCGGGCGAGTGTGTGACCATCACGATCGTCGAGCCCTCGGCGTTGAGCTGCTGGAGCATCCGCATGACCTCTTCGCCGTGGTGCGTGTCGAGGTTGCCCGTCGGCTCGTCCGCGAGGATCAGCTTGGGGCTGGCGACGAGCGCGCGGGCGACCGCAACGCGCTGCTGCTGGCCGCCCGAGAGCTGGCTCGGCCGGTGCTTGGCACGGTGCGCGATGCCGACCTTGTCCATCACTTCGTCGGTGCGGCGCTTGCGCTCGCTGGCGGGCACGTTGTGGTAGAGGAGCGCGAGCTCGACATTGTCACGGACGCTCAGCTCGTCGACCAGATTGAAGCTCTGGAAGATGAAGCCGATATTCTCCTTGCGGACGTCGGCGAGCTTGCTCTCCGAAAGCCCCGCGACTTCCTGCCCGTTGAACACGTAGCTGCCCGAGGACGGGCTATCGAGCATTCCGATCATGTTGAGCAAAGTCGATTTGCCGCACCCCGACGGGCCCATGATTGCGACGAACTCGCCCTCGGCGATGTCGAGATCGATCGCATCGAGCGCGGTCGTCTGGACGGTGTCGGTGCGGTAGACCTTGGAGAGTTCGCGCATCTGCAGCATGGGGTTCCCTTTCGTTCCGGTCATTTGGTCAAATCCAGGCGCGTCTTGTCGGTGAAGCCCGTGTAAGGCGAGGTGAGCACCTTCTCGCCGGGCTCGAGGCCCTCGAGCACTTCGATGAACTCGGCGTTGCGGCGCCCGAGGCGGACGTTGCGCTTCACTGCGCTGCTCCCGTCGGGCGTCACCACGAAGATCCAGTTGCCGCCGGTCTCGTTGTAGAAGGCCCCGTTGGGGATCAGCAGCGCGGGCGCCGGATCGCCGAGCGTGAGACGCGCCTGCAGCGTCTGGCCGCGCTGGATCTGCTTGGGCTCGTCGCCGGTGAACTGCAGATCGACTTGGAACTGGCCGTTCTGGACCTGCGGATAGATCTTGGTGACCTTGGCCTGGTAGCGCTTGCCGCCGACGTCGAGCGTCGCCTGTTGCTGGAGCTGGACGCGGCCCAGATAGAATTCGTCGACGCCGGCGATCAGCTTGTTGCGGCCCGGACTGTCGATCTGCCCCACCCGCTCGCCGCGCTGGAGCGACTGGCCGACCTGCACCGAGAAGCCCGAAAGCTGGCCCGCGACGGGCGCGCGGAGCTGGAGCGCGTCGAGGTTGGCGCGGGCGATAGCGAGGCCCGACTGCATCGATTGCGCCGCGGCCTGTTGCTGCGAGAGCTGGCTGGTCTGCAGCCGCGCGTCGGTCGACTGGCTGCGCTTGAGCGCTTCGAGGTTGCGCACACGATAATGGTAATCCGCCTCGGTATCCGCGAACTGCTTGGAGGTGACGAAGCCGCGCGCCGCGAGCGGCTTCTCGCGCTCATACTGGCGCCTGGCCTTGTCGAGCGCGAGCCCCGCCTCGAGTACCGCGCGCTCGTTGGCGAGCCGCGTCTGCGCGAGCGACAGCTCCTGGCTGCGCATGTTGTTGATCTGCTGCTCGACTTCGGTCTGGCGCGCAAGCGTCGAGAGCTGGAGCTCGGCGTTCGAGAGCACGGCGATCGGTTGACCCTGCGCGACGGTCGCGCCGTCCTCGACCAGCATCTTCTCGACGCGTCCGCCTTCGACTGCGTCGATATAGACGGTGAGCAGGGGCGTGACGCGTGCGCGCAGCGGGATGAAATCGTCGAAGGTGCCGCGCGTGACGGTCGAAATCGTGACGTGGTCCGCACCCACCGTCTGACTCGATCCCGAAGGCGCGAACCACCAGAACAGCGCCGCGGCGATCACGATCACGGCGCCCGCGATCGCGGCCTTCACCTTGGTCGAAAGCTTCCGCGATTCGACGACCTGATCCATCCCGCTCCCGGTGACGGGACGATCCCCCATATTCTTCTGCATCCGTACGACACCCATGTTCATGACGTAGCAACCGCCGTGCCAAGCGCGGCTGCGGCTAGGATATGCGAGCCTGCGCCTTGCAGCGCGCCGTCACAACCGTTCGATTTCGAACACTCCTGTCCGGAATCGAACGCGAAACGAACGCTCGCGAAGCCAAGGCGGAAGATCGCAGAGACGCCGCGGGTGTTGGCGGCGACGTCGATCCCCAGCGGCCCGCGCGCAAAGGCGAGCACCGCGAAAGCCAACGCGGCGATCAGCAGGATTCGAAGGTTTTTTTGCTTCGGCACGCATTTTTCCTCCCGCCGGGACAGGAGCACGAGCCGTGCCAAATGCGCCTTGGCACGCAATTTGATTGTCCGATTCCGCACAGTCGCGGTACGGGAGTGGGCGTTATGGGGAGCGGGCCCGAGTTCGGTTATTGCGTCGTCATCGACGACGACGACGACATCCTGATGGCGTCGCGGCTTTTGCTGCGCCGGCTGTTCGCGCAGGTCGACACGTTGCGCAGCCCCGAAGAGGCGATCCCGCTGATCGAGGCGCGCACGCCCGACGTGGTGCTGCTCGACGCCAATTTCGCACGCGGCGCGACCGACGCGGCGGAGGGCCTTGCCTGGCTCGAACGGCTGCTCGCGATCGATCCCGAGATGGTAGTGGTGATGATCACTGCGCATGCCGGGGTGCAGGTCGCGGTCGCGGCGATGAAGCGCGGCGCGACGGATTTCGTCTCCAAGCCGTGGTCGAACGACAGGCTGCTGGCGAGCGTGCGGACCGCCGCAGCGCTCAGACGCTCGCGCGACACGCTGATCGCGAGCAAGGGCGCCGCCGCTCCCGCGCCGGGCGCAACGACGAACGGATCGCCGCTTCTCGGCGACTCCCCCGCGATGGCGCGCGTCCATTCGCTGATCGCGCGCGCCGGCCCCACCGATGCGAATGTGCTCGTGCTCGGCGAGAACGGCACCGGCAAGGAGCTGGTCGCGCGCGAGCTCCACCGCCAGTCGCTCCGCGCCGACAAGGTGATGCTCACCGTCGACCTCGGCGCGATCGCGGAGGATCTCATCGATTCGGAGCTGTTCGGCCATGTGAAAGGCGCCTTCACCGACGCCCGCACCGACCGCGTCGGCCGCATCCAGGCCGCGAACGGCGGCACGCTGTTCCTCGACGAGATCGGCAACCTGCCGCTCCGGCTGCAACCCAAATTGCTGACCGTGCTCGAGCAGCGCCAGGTGACTCCCGTCGGCGCGAACAAGCCGGTGCCCGTCGACATCCGCGTGGTCGCCGCGACCAATCTCCCGCCCGAGAAGCTGCGCGACGAAGGCCACTTCCGCCAGGATCTGCTCTTCCGCCTCAACACGGTCGAGATCGACTTGCCGCCCTTGCGCGAGCGCCGCGAGGACGTGCCCGAGCTGATCGAGCATTATCTCCAGCATTATGCCCGCCGCTACGGCCGCGAGGTGCCGCAGCTCTCGGGCGCCGCCTATGCCGCCTTGCTCGCGCACGACTGGCCGGGCAATGTCCGCGCGCTGCGCCACGCGCTCGAGCGCGCAGTGATTCTCGCGCGCGAAGGGCCGCTCGAGGCAGAGGATTTCTCGCTGGTCTCAGCGAGCCCCCGCATCGCGCCCGCCGCGGTGGTCGCGCCGCGCGCCGGCGACGATCTCAACCTCGAGCGCGTCGAACGCAGGCTCGTCGAGGAAGCACTCAAGAAGCACGGCTACAACATCTCGCTCGCCGCCGCCGAGCTCGGCCTGTCGCGCGCCGCGCTCTATCGCCGCATGGAGAAGCATGGGCTTTGACCAGCGCTTCACGGTCGGGCTGATCGCCTGGATCGCGCTGCTCGCGCTCACCCTGCTGGGATGCGTCGCAGCGTTTCTGACGCCCGATCTCGGCGCGGCGCGGCTGGTCGCGCTTGCGATCGCGGCGGCCACCTTTGCCGGGCTGTGGCGCCACGTGACGCGCACCAACCGCACCGTCGCGCGTTTCCTCGAGGCGCTCAAGTTCGGCGACACCGCGATGCTGTTCGATATGTCGGGCGGCGCGGGGTTCGACGATCTGGGTGCGTCGCTCAACGAGGCGATGGGCCGCTTCCGCGACGAGCAGGACCGGGCCGCGGGCGAACTGCGCTATCTCGACGCGCTGGTCGACGATACGCCGGTGGCGATCCTCACCGTCGACGCCGAAGGTCAGGTCAGCATGGCCAACAAGGCGGCGCGGCGGCTGTTCAAGGGCGAGCACGGCACGCGCCCCGAGGATTTCGCGCCTTATGGCGCCACCTTCGCGCGGCGGCTGGCGCAGGGCGGCGTAGGTGACGAGTTGCTGATCCTCAATCTCGGCGGCCGCCCGCAGCGTGTGCTCGTCACCTCCGCCACGCTCGACCGGCTCGGCCAACGCACCCGCGCACTCGGGCTCCAGCCGATCCAGGGCACGCTCGACGCGGTCGAGATGGCCGCGCAGACCGATCTCGTCCGCGTGCTCACGCACGAGATCCTCAATTCGCTCACCCCCGTCACTTCGCTAGCCGCAACCGCCGCCGATCTGCTCGACGATCCCGATCTTGTCGCGGACCCGCGCATCGGCGACGCGCGCGCTGCAGTGACGACGCTGTCGCGCCGCGCGCAGGGTCTAGGCAATTTCATCGAGGCCTATCGGGCCGTCGCGCGCACCCCCGAGATCAAGCGCCAAAGCTTCGCCGCGCGGCCGTGGGCGGACGAGCTGGCGCGTGTGTTCAAGGCCGAGGCGCCCGCGATCCCGCTCGACGTAGAGATCGCACCCGAGAGCCTGCCGCTCGACGCCGATCCCGATCTGCTGGCGCAGGTGCTGATCAACCTGATGCACAACGCCGCGCAGGCGATGGCCGACACGCCCGAGCCCCGGCTCGCGCTGCGCCTGTTCCTCGATGGGCACACCACTGTGATCGAAGTGCAGGACAATGGCCCCGGCGTGCCCGAATCGCTCCGCCAGGACGTCTTCCTGCCTTTCTTCACCACCCGCGCGACCGGCACCGGCGTCGGCCTCAACCTCGCGCGCCAGATTGTCGTCGCGCATGGCGGCGCGATCGACGTGGGCGATGCGCCGGGCGGTGGAGCGCTGTTCCGGATATTGCTGTGACGCTTCTTTGCTCCCCTTCCTGAAGGGGAGGGGCTGGGGGCGGGTTTGGGCACGCGATGCGACGACCTCGTCCTGCAACGACGAAGTACGGCCAAGCCTCCACCGCCAAGGCCCCTCCCTTCCAGGACGGGAATCAGGGCAAAGCCGGCGCACCCGGCGGCGTCGCCGCGCCGCGCCAGCGCTCGACGGGAAGAGCCTCGAGCAACCCCTCGGGCGTACGGCGTCGCTGGATCAGCGTAGTTCCCTGCTGGCTCGTGCCGCCGATCGTTGCGCGGGTGCGCACCCAGAAGCTGTTCGAGCGAAAGCTCGTGCCCCAGGGCATGGTGACGTTCTGGTCGGTCAGGTCCTGAACCGTCAGCCAGCCGCGCCGCTCGCGCACCGCCGCCAACCGCGCGGCGACCGCGGGATCGTGGAACAGGATCGCAAGCAGCTCGGGATCGGCGGCGTTCAGGTTGATCGTCGTCTTTCCCGGCAGCGCCGTCACCAGCCGTTCGAGCCGCTCGAGCGCCTTGGGGTCGAAACCGGCGAGCCGCATCGGCCGCAGATCGGTGACGGGACCTTCGAGCCGGACATATTGAATCGCTTCGACGATCTGTTCCTCGGTCAGCCCCGCCGTGCGCGCGAGCGTCTGGAACAGGATCGTCGATCCCGCCTCGCCCGCCCGCAGCGCGTTGACGTTGAACCGCCCCTCGGCATCGGCGATGGCGAGATCGAAGGTCCCACCGGCGATCGGCGCGTCCTTCTCCGAGAGCTTGGCCCAAGGCTCGCCGCGATGATCGGTGTCGGGCGCCAGCTCGGCATCGCGGCGCAGCGCGACCAGCGCCGAAAGCTCGCCGCCGCGCACGATCGCAAGCGCACGCGATGCCTCGCGGATGCGCAGGCCCCGGTCGAGCGCCAGCTCCTCGCGGTTGATCATCAGCAGCACGAGGCCGCTCGCGATCGCAACGAACATCAGCACGTTGACGAGGATCATCCCCGCCTCGTCGTCGCGGCGGATCATGGGTTCGGCTCCTCGGGCCGCGCCGGCAGCGCTACGACGCGGCGAAGCGTGGCCGGATTGCCTCCGGGGTCCTGCGCCTGCAGTTCGATGGCAATCGCGCTCGGCCAGCGATCGATGCTCTTCTCGTCGAAGGGCCAGCGGTCGCGCCACTGGCCATCCCAGAAGCGCCAGCGCGCCGCGTTGACGCCGGTGAGCAGCGGCTGCGCACCCGGCCCCGCAGTGCGGACCAGCGCCCCGCCCGCTACGAGGTAGCGCAGCGCGACGGGCGGCCCGCCCTGCCCCGGCGCGGCGCGCGTGAAGCTCAGGTTCGTGCCCCCGCCCGCGACGCGCCCGCGGGCGATCTGGTCGAGATCGCTGGTCAGCACGAACATCGTGCGCTGGATGTCGGCGAGGCGATCGAGCCTGGCCTCGGTGCGCCCCTGCACCTTGATGATCCCGTCGACCAGCGCGACGCCGGCGACGGCGATCAGCGCGAACAGGCCGAGCGAAATCATCAATTCGATCAACGTGAAACCGGACTCGCCGGTCCGGCCGGGTTTCACGATCCCGAGCTCACCGCGACAGCCTCGTATCCGGTCGGGCGCGCCACGAGGATCGCGAAGTCGCGCGCGACCGATCCGTCGGTGCGGAAGCGCACCGGGCCGGTGACCCCGTGGAATCCCTTGCTGTCGAGCAGCCCCTGCGCCCCCAGCTTGTTGTCGTTGCGCAGCGTATTGGCGATGCCCGCGGCGTCATAGGCGAGCGCCGTGATCGCACCGGGATCGCCACCGTTGCGCGCCTCGAACTCCGCAGCGAAGGTGCCAAACGCCTGGGGATCAGGACTGGCGAGCCATGCTCCGTCGAGCGCTTCGAGCGCCTCGGGGCGATGGTCGAGCCCCTGCAGCGTGCCGAGCAGCTGCACGCCGGTGTCCTTCAGAGCGCGCGCCGCGGCAAGCACGGTCGGGCCGCTGCCCGGAAGCAGCACGCCATCCGGCGCTTCACCCACGTCGGGGAGCGGCTGACCGGGCTTGACCTGCAGCACGCGCACTCGAATGCCCAGCTCGCCTTCGGACTGGCCTGCGGCGAGCGCCGCCGCGGCGCTCCACGGGCTGCCGTCGTCGACAACCGCGACCGACTTGACGCCGCGCGAACGGGCATAGCGCAGGATCGCCGTCGTCACTTGTCCGGCGGTGATCCCGAAGATCCACGTTCCCGGCTGTCTGAGCACTGCGTCGTTGCTGAACGCGATGATCGGAACGCGCCCCCCGATCGCGCCGGTGACGGCAGGGACCTCTTGGGCCGACAGCGGCCCGAGGATCAGCGCGGGCTTCTTCCTGAGCGCCGCGGCGGCGGCTGCTGCTGCGCCCGCCGCCGTCCCGCCGGTGTCGAAGCTCAGCACATATTGGCTGTTTTCCGCGAGCAACGCAGCCTGCCGCATGCTAAGGCCCAACCGCGCTCGCGTCCCCGTGAGCGGCAGCAGCAGGGCGATGGGGCGCTTGTCCTTCTTCTTGTCCGCTGCAAGCGCCAGAGAGGGAAATGCCAGCGATGCCGCTGCTCCGACGACGCCCGATTGCAGCGACTTCAGCAGGGTCCGTCGATCCATTGCCGACTCAGGATTCGGGAGGCGTGGCACGGCGGCGTCTTATCGTCTTCGTGCTGCTGGGCATAGCCTCGTACGTGCTGGCGATGATCGTCACCATGCCGGCGAGCGCGGTGCTCAAGAACCGGCCATGGCGGACCGGCGTGGCGGGCACGATATGGAATGGCGAAGTAGGCGTCGCGGGGGGCGCGAAGTTCGAATGGCACATGGCGCCGCTTCGTTCGCTCGCCAGCCTTGCCTATGCCGCCGACTGGAAGGCAACGGGCCCGAACACCGACATTGGCGGCCAGCTGATCGCGCACATGGGCGGGCGGATGGTGCTCGATCATGTCAGCGGCGCCGCGGACTCCAGCCTGCTTCGCGCGCTGATGCCCAACCTGCCCTTCACTTGCGACCTGACAATGCAGGTCGCGATGGACCGGATAGCGATCGGTGGCGGCGCGCGGGCGCTGCAGGGCCGCATCGCCACGGATCCCGGTGCCTGCCGCCCGAAGAGCGCCGGCGCGGCGAGCACAGTGCCCGCGCTGCTCGTCACCGCCGAGCAGATCGGCGCCCGCACCACGATCCGCGTCGCCCCGCTCACCCAGCGGATGAAGACGCTGCTGACGGCAATCCTGTCGGAAGACGGCGCGATCGACGTGACGATGACGCCCGACGGCGCCGTCGTGCTGCCGTTTGTGGGGCTACCGGGCGGGGCAAGGATCCAGGGACAGCTCTAGAGCGTCACCAGATTGTTGAGGTTGATGATCGGCAGCAGGATCGCCAGCACCATCGTCAGCACCAGTCCTCCCATCACCAGCAGCACGAGGGGCTCGACCAGCGCGACGAGCGTCGAGACCAGGGCATCCAGCTCGCGCTCGAGCTCGGACGAGGCGCGGCCCAGGGCCGGCGCCAGGCGTCCCGAAGATTCGCCCGAAGCGACGATCGCGACGAGCATCGTCGGGAACACCCCCGCTTCTTGCATCGCCGTGCGCAGCGTCACGCCTTCCCGTACGCGCGCGGCAACGCCAAGCGCCTTTTCGCGCACCCACCGATTGGGCGTGACCGCCGCGGCGGCGTGCAGCGCCTCGACCAGCGGCACTGCGCTCCCGACCAAAGTCGCGAGACTGCCCGCGAAGCGCGCGGCGTTGAGCTGCCGGCTGAAGCGGCGGAACGGGCGGCGCTCGGACAGGAAACGATCGATCCGCAGCCGGTTGGCAGGCACCCGCGCCCAGCGCAGCCAGACCAGCGCCAGCACCGCCAGGCCGAGAATGAGGTACAAGCCGAAATTCTGGAGGAACCAGCTGACCGCGATCAGCATGCGCGTGATGATCGGCAGGTCGGCGCCGCGCGAGACGAAGACGCGGACGATGTCGGGCACGACGTAGACAAGCAGCAGCGCCATCATCCCTACCGAGACGAGCGCGAGCAGCGCCGGATAGAGCAAGGCGAGCTGGAGCTTCTGCCCGTTCGACTGGCGCGCCTCGACGAATTCGGCGAGGTGGTTGAGCACGTCCGGTAGCTTACCCGAGGCCTCGCCGGCCGCGACCGAAGCGCGGTAGAACTCCGGAAAGGCTCGGGGGTGCTGCGACAGCGCCATCGCGAAGCTGCGCCCGTCGAGGATCGCACCCCGAACTTCGAGCAGCACCGTGCTCACCTGCGCCTGCTCGGTTCCTGCGGCGACGAGGCGCAACGCCTCCTCGATCGCGATATCCGATCCGGCCAGCGTCGCGATCTGCCGCGTGACCGTGGCGAGCGCCTTGGGCGAGATCGCGCCCCGGTTGAAACCGATGCGGATATTGCCGAGCGACGGTCCGCGATCGTTGGCGGGTTCGACCGAGAGCGGCAACAGCGCCTGCTCGCGCAGCGCCGCGCGCGCCGCGGCGGGGCTGGAAGCCTCGATGATTCCCTTCTTCGCCGTGCCCGAGCGATCCGCGGCGCGATAGGCGTAGGCGGGCATCAAATTC
>JAEWCK010000358.1 GCA_023390675.1 Pseudomonadota bacterium | reverse complement strand
TGCCGGTGACGACGATCTCGCTGCCGGTCTCGGCGGGCGGCGTGATGTCGTAGACCACGGTCTGGCCGACGGGGACCACCACCGTGTCCGCCTCGGCGCCCGGCGCCTCGACCCGGTAGGTGCTCGGGCGCAGGCCCGGGATGAAATAGTCGCCATTGGCGTCGGTCGTCGCGGTGACCTTCTGCCCGGTGGTGGTGTCGGTGATCGTCAGCGTGGTGCCGGCCGCGGCACCCTCGACATGGCCGCGCAGCGACGAGGTGGTCTGCGCATAGGCCGGCGCCGCGAACCCGAGCGCCGCAGCGAGTGCCGCCGCCGAAATGCCGCGCGTCAGAATCGCGCGCTTGTCGTCGAATTTGGTCACTTCAATCCTCCCCAGCCCAGTTACTGTAACCGGTTACACGGTTAGACGCAGTACTTTGTTCTGTTCTGCCCTGTTCTCTGAAACCGGTTTCATGGCGTGTCAATCCCGCAATTGACCAGCGTTGTCGGACTCGCATTTTGCTGCGCTGCGATGTGCCAATCGCGCAACACTGGCGCGTCAGGCGGCGAGCGGCGGGGCCTTGCAGTGACGCGCGATGAAGTTCGCATGGCCGGGCATCCCCGCCGCCACTTCGCCGATCACGTCCGCCGTATCGGCCATGAAGCGCGCGAGTTCGTCCTCGTTGATCATGTCGACCATCGGGTCGTAGCGCGCCGGCAATCCCTGCCCGATCAGCACCTGCGCCCAGCTTTCCTCGCGGAACAATTCGGCCTTGCCGTGGATGAAGAAGCGCGCCGATGATCGGAACAAAGCGAGCCGCTCGGCGAGGCTGTCGGGCACCTGCATGTGCTTGCAATAGGCCCAATAGGGCGTGTCCTCGCGCTCGGTCACCTTGTAATGGGCGACGATGAAGTCGCGCACGTCGCGATATTCGAAATCGGTCTGGCGGTTGTATTCGTCCATGTCCGCCTGATTGAATCCGCCGCCCGGAAACAGCGCCACCAGCCGGACGATGGCGGTCTGGATCAAGTGGATGCTGGTCGATTCGAGCGGCTCGAGGAACCCGCCCGACAGCCCCACTGCGACGACGTTCTTCTCCCATGCCTTGTCGCGCTTGCCCGTCCGGAAACGCACCGGGCGCGGATCGCCGAGCGGCTTGCCGTCGAGGCCGGCGAGCAGCATCGATGCCGCCTCGTCGTCGGACAGGTGTGCGCTCGAATAGACATGGCCGTTGCCGATCCGGTGCTGGAGCGGGATGCGCCACTGCCACCCCGAGTCGCGCGTCGTGCAGCGCACATAGGGCGTCAGCGGATCGACGCTCTCGCACGGCACCGCGAGCGCGCGATCGTTGAGCAGCCAGCGGCTCCAGTCCTCGTAGCCGACGCCGAGCGCGCCGCCGATCAGCAGCGCGCGCATCCCCGAGCAATCGACGAAGAGGTCTCCGTCGACGCTGCGCCCGTCGGCGAGCACGACATGATCGACATATCCGTCCTCCCCGCGCAGCTTCACGTCGACGATCCGCCCCTCGATCCGCTCGACGCCGCGCGCCTCCGCCTGGCCGCGCAGCATCCTCGCGAGCAGCGAGGCATCGAAATGATAGGCATAGTCGAGCCCCGAGATCGGCGATTCGGGATTGCGCGGATCGGCGAAGCAGAACTTGTTCTCCATCGCCGCGCGGCAATTCAGCGCGTAGTCGTCGAAATGCGCGGCCTTCCCCATTTCGCGCAGCTTGAGCCAGAGCTGGTGCGCGTGGAGCCACCAGATGTCCCGCCCGATCCGGCCGAAGCCGTGGAAATAGCGGTCGCCCGGGCTGCCGTCGCGCCAGCCGACGAAATCGATGCCGAGCTTGAAGGTCGCCTGCGTCGCCTTGATCATCTCGGTCTGGTCGATGCCGGCGAGCTGCATGTAGTCGCGGATCGCCGGGATCGTCGCCTCGCCGACGCCGATCGTGCCGATCTCCTCGCTTTCGATCAGCCGGAACTCGAAGCCGCGCACGAACAGCCTGGAAAGCAGCGCCGCGGTCATCCATCCCGCCGTACCCCCGCCTACGATCGTGATCTTGCGTACCGGCGCCCGTTCGCTGCGCATCCTGCTCTCCTGCTTCGCGCCCATTGGCCATAAAAAACGACTGCGGTAAACGTTACAAAAATGGAGAGGGACATGCTCGATCGCCGCCAGCTGCTCGCGGGCACGGCCATGCTCGCCGGGATCGCCGCCCTGCCCACGCGCGCGGCTTCGCCCGATTTCAGGATCGCGAAGCTGCTCGATGGCGCGATCGTCCTCGCCGACGGGCGCACGATCCACATCGGCGAGGCGGTCGGCGACTGGACCCTCGTCGAGACCGCCGCCTATTTCGCGATCCTCGAGGATTTCGCTCACCGCGAGGGCGACATGGTCTTCGCCGATGCCGATGGCCTGTGGCACGTCTTCCCGAAGACGGCGGAGTTCAGCGGCGCCAAGGGCAGCTTCCTCGGTCACACCAGGGAGGATGTATACGCCAGCCCCACCGATCTGCTCGGCAACCAGATCCTCTCCCGGCCCGGCGACCCGAACTACGACGAGATCGCGACTGCCTTCCCGCCGATCCGCAACATCTGGCTGGAGACCTATAACTGGATCGGCACGCCCGAGACGCAGGACAAGATCTGGTTCTCCTATGGCGGCCGTTCGCCCAATTTCGATCCTGCGGTCTATCAGCCTTCGATCGACGCGATCCGCAAGGCCGGGCAAGTGTGGGACGGGCTGCTCGGCGGCTGGCTGCCCGTGCTGCGCTTCGTCTATCCGGAGGCGAACGGCGACTGGACCGAGCTGCTCGCCTTCGCCCCCTTCCGCATCGACAACGGCAATCCGCGCATCCAGCCGGTCTGGTACCGCGTCGCGCGGGTAGAGGGCGGCAAGCTCGCATGGCTGCGCCATGTCGATTCCTATCTGCCCTATCCCCCGCGAACCGCCGACAACCCCAAGACCTTCTATAGCGAGCTGCTCGACCTCAAGCTCGGCTGGGAGGATCGGCTGCGCGGGGGCATGGAAATCGAGCTTCCCGACGATCGCATGGCGAACATGGCGCGCTTCAGCCTCGTCCGCGCGATGATGACGCGCTCGGCGGGCTTCCCCAAATATGGCGCGGTCGACAAGAATTACGCCAATTCCGAGCATGACGGATTCCCGGACACTTTCACCGTCGAAACCGAAGCGATGGTCGAATGGGGCCTGATCGAGCGGGCGGGCGCGTATATCGACAATTATTTTGGCCAGTTCGTCCGCGACAACGGCACCCTGCTCTATCGTGGGCCCGAGACCGGACAGTTCGGGCGGATGCTGACGGTCCTCGCCGCTTATGCCGAGCGCGGCGGCGATCCGGCGCTGCTGAAGAGACACCGGAAGCGTATCGACGCCGTCACCGATATCCTCCTCACGATGCGCAAGCAGGCGCTCGAAGTGACGGGTCCCGCGCACGGCATCCTCGTCGGCTGGAGCGAGGCCGATGCGGTGCTCGAATCCGATCCGCAGCGCTACATGCAGCCCTATTTCTCCAACGCGACCGAGGCGGCGCGCGGCTTCGCCGATCTCGGCCGGGTGTGGATCAGGC
>JAEWCK010000402.1 GCA_023390675.1 Pseudomonadota bacterium | reverse complement strand
CCCCGGCCCGCCCCCGCGGCTCAGTTGTAGAAGCAGAGCAGATAGGGCCCGTCGGGCTCGCCCTCCTTCTCCATGCGTCCGCTGAAGTTCGAGAAGTCGAAGCTGTGCATGCTGTAGATCTTACCGTTGTCCTTCATCTTCATGTAGCAGCCGTCATAGCCGGCGCCGCAGCTGTCCCGCTCCGCATCGGCGGCATAGCGCTTCTTCATGGCCGAGAAATAAAGCGCGCCGGGACGCGACAGGCGAATGTGCAGCCAGGAAGTGTTGGTATTGTCCCGATAGATTCCGAGGACCGGGTCGCCGAAAAACCGGATGCCGGTCGGAGCGTAGGAGGTCGTGCCGCCCGGCGCCCTGCCGAGTTCTTTCTGATTCATCAAAAGCCATCCCACTTCCGATCGGTTCGCGGGGCAGCCCTGCAGGTTCCCCTTGTCGGCCGACGCGGTCTGTCCGCCCAGCAGCGCCACGAACGCGACGCCCGCCATCACCTTCATTCCACGCATGCAACCTCCCCTTACGATGCGACGGCAGGCTGTCCGAAAGCCCGGCGGAGCGCAATCGGAACAACAGTGGAACGAAAGCTTGACACGCGAACATTAGCGGAACATAAAGGGCTCACAACGCGGACAGGGAACGTCAGCGAACGCCAAGCCGTTGGAATCGGTGGATTCCCGCCAGGTACGGCGTGTTTTGGGAGCCAGGTGATGACTGCACTGCTTACCGTCCTGCTGTTCGGCGTCGCTTTCGCCGTCGCGATCTGGACCATCGTCACGTCGGTGACGGCAAGGCTTCCCCGGATGCGCGAGCTGATCGGTCAGAGCGTCGCCCGGCCCCTGCCCGAGCTGGTGCCCACCCGCATCACTGTGCGCTGGTCGGCTCCGACACCGCGCCCGGCTTCGTTCCCGCTGCGCGCAGCCGCCTGATCCGGCGATAGCTCCGCACGCTGAACGGGATCGAGAGCAGATATAGCGCCGCGAGGATCGCGAGCGTGGGCCAAGGCGCCGAGACCAGGGCCGCCACCAGGACGACGAGCACGGCCACCGCTTCGAAGCGGATGCGATGCGGCAGGCGCACTGCCGGCGCGAAGGTGGCGATGCTCGAGATCATCAGCAACGCGACGAGCAGACTCCACGGTCCCACCGCCACCGGCGCGCGGAGCCACGCATGGCCCGTCGCGAGCCAGAGGTAGAGCGGCGCGAGCGCAAGCATCGCCGCCGCCGGCGCCGGAACTCCGGTGAGGAACCCCGCCGATTTGTGCGGCTGATGTTCGAGATCGATATTGGCGTTGAAGCGGGCGAGGCGCAGCGCGCAGAATAGCGCATGGATCAGCGCGATCAGCCAGCCTAGCCGCCCGAGCGCCTGCAACGACCAGAGATAGAGGATCAGCGCGGGCGCGACGCCGAACGAGATCGCGTCCGAAAGGCTGTCGAGTTCGGCCCCGAAGCGGCTCTCGGCGCGCACCAGCCGCGCGATCTTGCCGTCGACTCCGTCGAGCACCCCCGCGATCACCACCATCAGCACCGCGAGCTCCCACTTGCCATCGATCGCGAAGCGGATCGCCGTCAGCCCCGAGCAGAGCGCGAGCGCCGTGACGGTGTTGGGAAGCACCGCGCGCAGCGGAATACCGCGCTGGCGGCGTAGGCGTGGTCGACGCATGCCTAGTTGTCGGGGAAAGGGATCACTGCGAAATCCCCGCCACTGGCTTCGCGCCCCTGGCCGCGATCACCGTCTCGCCCGCGATCGCGCGCTGACCGAGCGCGACCTGCACGCCGTACCCCTCGGGCACGAACACGTCGACGCGGCTGCCGAAGCGGATCAGCCCAACGCGCTGCCCCGCGACGATCATGTCGCCCGACTTGACGAAGCTCACGATCCGCCGCGCGACCAGCCCGGCGATCTGGGTGAAGCCGACGCGCAGCCCGTGCTTGTCCTCGACCAGAATGTGCTGGCGCTCATTCTCCTCGCTCGCTTTGTCGAGGTCGGCGTTCATGAACTTGCCGGAGATGTAGATCACATGGCGCACCGTGCCGGTGATCGGGGTGCGGTTGATGTGCACGTCGAACACGCTCATGAAGATCGACACGCGCAGCATCGGCCTGTCGCCGAGCGCCTGTGGTCCCTTGAGCTCGGGCGGCAGCGGCACGCGCTCGATCATCGTCACCAGCCCGTCGGCCGGCGAGACGATCAGCCCCTCCCCCTGCGGAGTGACGCGCACCGGATCGCGGAAGAACGCCGCGACGCCGAAGGCGAGGAACACCAGCGGCCACGTGATGAAGTCCCAGACGAAAAGGCTGAGGAACGCGATTCCCGCCGCGATCGCGACATATTTGCGCCCCTCCGGATGGATGTCGGGGAAGCGCCATTTCACCGTCGAGGTGCCGATCGGAGGCTTGTCGAGCGATGCCATGCCAGCCGCTCTAGCTGCCCGCGCGGCGCTTTCCTAGACCGGCAAGATGGTTATCCGCCGCGCGCTCACTCCTGATACGGCGCCGTCACCGCCGGAAGACAGAAGCGAGCCCGCCCGACGCCGATGCCGCGCGGCACGCTGACCTCCTTCACCACGCCATGCGCCTGCTCGCATGCCGGGCCAGGCCGGACGTTGTAGCGGACGACGCGTTTCATATATTTGGGGCAGACGTCCGAGCAGGTGTAATAGACCGTCACCGGCGCGCCGTTATGAACGCCGAGCGCGCGCGGCCATTTGACCGGATCGCTCATCGGATCGAATTTCGAGCGCACGAGCGCCAGCAGCGCGGAATCGTCGATCGGCGAGTCGTTGGGCGCTTCGATATCGAGCGGCGCAGCCTGCACTTCGCGCTGCAGTGGCGCCGGCATGAGCGCCATCAGGATCATCCACATCCCCGGTTGCTCCTTCCTTTCGCGCAACGATTGCCGCGTCCTGCCTGCATCCGCGATGAACCGTCAGCGCGATGCAACTCCTGCGCTTGCATGTTCGTTCGAAATCGCCAAAGGGGCGCGCCCCGTCGTAAAACTGCAACCGAGTACCAGCGTCATGCCGATCACCACTGCCGCCGAGCGAAGCACCCGTCGTCGCGCCGCGAGCGCGCCTTCTCCCTGGGGCATGTTCTTCCGCGGCTTCCTCAAGCACCCGGTGATGGTCGGCTCGATCGTGCCCTCGTCGCGCCGGCTGATCGGCAAGATGCTCGATCCCGTCGACTGGGCGAGCACGAAGCTGTTCGTCGAATACGGCCCGGGCGTCGGCACCTTCTGTCAGGCGGTTCTCGACCGGATGGGGCCCGACGCCGAATATGTCGCGATCGACACCAACCCCGATTTCATCCGCTATTTGCGCCAGACCATCCGCGACCCGCGCTTCAAGGCGGTGCTCGGCTCGGCCGCGGAGGTGAAGCGCATCGTCGCCGATCTCGGCCATGCGCAGGCCGACTATGTCCTCTCGGGCTTGCCTTTCTCGACGCTGCCCGAAGGCGTCGGCCCCGCGATCGCCAGGGCGACGCACCAGGTCCTGCGTCCCGGCGGGGCCTTCCTCGTCTACCAGTTCAGCCCGAAGGTGAAGGCCTTCCTCGTGCCCCATTGGCGCCATATCGACCACGACATGGAATTGTGGAACGTCCCCCCGGCCCAGCTCTATTGGGCGTGGAAGGAATAAGCCGCGCGGGGGCGCTTGATCGCCCCTTCCCTTCCCCCTAGACGCTCGCCCAAACCCCTTCAAAAGGACAAGCGAGCACATGGCGAAGATCAAGGTTGCAACGCCCGTCGTGGAGATCGACGGCGACGAAATGACGCGGATCATCTGGCAGTGGATCCGCGAGCGCCTGATCCAGCCCTATCTCGACATCGACCTCAAATATTACGACCTGTCGATCGAAAATCGCGACGCGACCGAGGACCAGGTCACGATCGACTGCGCCAGGGCGATCCAGCAATATGGCGTCGGCGTGAAGTGCGCCACGATCACGCCCGACGAGGCGCGCGTCGAGGAATTCGGCCTCAAGAAGATGTGGAAGTCGCCCAACGGCACGATCCGCAACATCCTGGGCGGCGTCGTCTTCCGCGAGCCGATCGTGATCAAGAACGTCCCCCGGCTCGTCCCCGGCTGGAGCGATCCGATCGTCGTCGGCCGTCACGCCTTCGGCGACCAGTATCGCGCGACCGACTTCAAGGTGCCGGGCGCTGGCAAGCTCACGATGAAGTGGACCGGCGCGAACGGCGACGAGCTCGAATATGAAGTGTTCGACTTCCCCGGCGCCGGCGTCGCGATGGGCATGTACAATCTCGACGAGTCGATCCGCGACTTCGCCCGCGCGAGCATGAACTACGCCTATGATCGCGGCTGGCCGCTTTATCTCTCGACCAAGAACACCATCCTCAAGGCCTATGACGGCCGCTTCAAGGACCTGTTCCAGGAGATCTTCGACGCCGAGTTTGCCGCGAAGTTCAAGGAAAAGGGCATCGTCTACGAGCATCGCCTGATCGACGACATGGTCGCCTCGGCGCTGAAGTGGAGCGGCAAGTTCGTCTGGGCCTGCAAGAATTACGACGGCGACGTCCAGTCGGACACCGTCGCGCAGGGCTTCGGCTCGCTCGGCCTGATGACGTCGGTGCTGATGTCGCCCGACGGCAAGACGATCGAGGCCGAAGCCGCGCACGGCACCGTGACGCGCCACTATCGCATGCACCAGCAGGGCAAGGCGACCTCGACCAATCCGATCGCGTCGATCTTCGCCTGGACGCAGGGTCTTTCGTTCCGCGGCAAGTTCGACAACACGCCCGACGTCACGCGCTTCGCCGAGACGCTCGAGCAGGTCTGCATCGAGACCGTCGAGAGCGGCAAGATGACCAAGGACCTCGCGCTGCTGATCGGCCCCGAGCAGGCGTGGATGACCACCGAGCAGTTCTTCGAGGCGATCCGCGAGAACCTCGAGGCGAAGATGGCCAACTGGGCCTGAGCTTCGGCTCGGTCGACGATAGGGCGCGCGCCATGTCGCGCGCCCTTTTTTGGTGCGCGGTGCCTAGCGGTTGAAGACGATCGCCCGCTCGCGCCCCAGCTCGTCGCGGCGACGGATGCTCCGCGCCTTGAGCAGATCGTGCCGCGAGAGGATGCCCACGACGCGATGCGTCGCCGGTTCGACGATCGGGATTCGCCCGATCCCCGTCTCGACCATCAGGTCGGCCACCTTGCCGATCGGCGTATCGGAATAGGCTGAGGGCTGCGACGCGTCGGACAGCAGCTCGCCCAGTGTGGCCTCGTCGCGCCGGCGCTCGGTTTGCCAACGCAGCGCGTCGCTGCGCGAGACGAGGCCGAGCAGCCGCCCCTGCTCGTCCACCACCGGATAGCTGCGATGCTCCGCCTGCTCGGTGAAGAACTCGACTGCGCCGCCGATCGACATGTCGCCCGGCAGCGTCGCCGGCTCGCCGGTCATGATGTCCCCCGCCTGGAGGAAATCGAGCGGGTCGACGGTATATTCCTGCAGGATGTGGCGCCCGCGCCGCGCGATCTTCTCGGTCAGGATCGATCGGCGCATCAGCAGCACGCTGACGGCATAGGCGCCCGTCGAGGCGACGACCGCGACCGGCAGTGCATCGAAATGGCCGGTCAGCTCGACGGCGAACAGCGCGCCGGTCAGCGGCGCGCGCATCGCCCCGCTCATGATCCCCGCCATGCCGATCATCGCCCATAGCCCCGGCGTCCCCGGCAGCAGCAACCCCGCCAGATAGCCGAGCGCACCGCCCAGCGTCAGCAACGGCGCGAGCACGCCGCCCGAAGTTCCCGATCCGAGCGCGACCAGCCAGACGATTGTCTTCACCACCAGCAGCGCCGCCACCACACGCACCGCCAGCCCGCCGTCGAGCAGGCTCTGGATGTTGCCATAGCCGGCGCCGAGCACATGCGCGTCGATCACGCCGCCGATTCCGACCACGACTGCGCCGATCGCCGGCCACCACATCCAGTGGACCGGCAGCCGATGGAACAGGTCCTCGATGCGATAGAGCAGCTGCGAGAGCAAAGCCGCTTCCAGCCCGGCGAGTATCCCGACCGCGAGACCGAGCCCGAGCGTGACGCCACCATTGGGCTGGCCTGCCAGCGCGAAGGGAAACAGCGCTCCGTCGCCGATCAGCAGCGGGCGCCACGCGAACGACACGAGCGCCGCGACGACCACCGGCACGAAGCTGCGCGGCTTCCATTCGAACAGCAGCACCTCGATCGCCAGCAGGATCGCGGCGAGCGGCGTGCCGAAGATCCCGGTCATCCCCGCCGCGGCGCCCGCGACGAGCAAGGTCTTGCGCTCGGCGGCGCTCAGGCGAAAGCATTGCGCGAACAGCGAGCCCACCGCCCCGCCGGTCATGATGATCGGCCCTTCGGCGCCGAACGGTCCGCCGCTCCCGATGGAGATCGCGGAGGACAGCGGCTTCAATAGCGCCACCTTCAGCGACAGCCGGCTCTCCCCATAGAGGATCGCCTCGATCGCCTCGGGAATGCCGTGCCCGCGGATCTTCTCCGATCCGAAGCGCGCCATCAGCCCGATCAGCAGGCTTCCCGCCACCGGGATCAACACCAGGACCGGGCCGAGATGCGCGTCGACGATTTCGCTCGACGCGGTAGAAAACCGCCCGAACCAGAAGAGGTTGGTCGCGATCGCGATCAGCTTGATCAGCACCCACGCCCCCAGCGCGCCGCCGGTGCCGACGACCAGGGCCGCCGCCGCCAGCATCGCCATCCGCCAGTCGGCGCTATAGTCGGCAAGCCGGGCCGCGGCTTGCTCAGGGGATTTGGACATGGAAATTTCCTGTTGGGGAGCCGCCCAGATATATCGCACTGCGATATAGTCAACGAAGGAAGACTATGCAGGACGCAGTTTCCGAGGAGGTCGACTATGCCGCGCTCGCCGATTTCAGGCACGCGCTGCGGCAATTCCTCGTCTTCAGCGAGCGCCACGCGGCCGAGCACGGGCTCACTGCGCAGCAGCATCAGGCGCTGCTCGCGATACGCGGCGCGCCTTCGGAAGCCGTGACGATCGGCTACGTCGCCGATCGGCTGGCGATCAAGCCCCACAGCGCGTCGGGTCTGGTCGAACGCCTCGAAGCGCTGGGACTGGTGGCACGATCCGCCTCGAAGAATGATCGACGGCAGGCACTGATCGAGCTCACGCCAAGGTCGCGCGCGCTGCTCGATCAGCTATCGGCGACGCACCGCGAAGAACTCCGCCGCCTGCGCCCGATGCTCACCGCGCTGCTCGCCCGGCTGGATTGACGGAAGCATCGGGTGCGACCGAACGCGGCAACGCTTTCCTTCGCCCGGCCCCTCAGCTTGCAAAATCGCAGCGCGGCGGAAAGGATGGCATGTGCCTCGGCTGCTCCTCATCTCGCTCGCGATCGCGCTAGCCGCCGTTCCTGCGGAGGCGCAGGACAGGATCAGGTACGGCGAGAGCGCGATGGCGGCTCGCCAACTGAGCGTGCCGGAACTGTCCGTGCCCGACGCAGGTATGGGCCTGTGGACACAAGTCACGGTCTCGCCGACGGGTGAGGTCATCGACGCCGTTCCCGATCCGCTGAACCCGCCCCGGGACAAGGTCGATCCGAAGCCGGCGCTCGCGGCAGCGCGCACCGTCCGCTTTCGGCCTTTTCTTTTCAAAGGCCGGCCCGTCACGGCGGTGGGCGCGATTTGGGTCTCCTATGGGGCGAAGACGCAAACGCCGCGGCGGGAAAACCCCAGAGCCGACTTCCCGCCGGTCGATTACGGCGCGCTGAGCATCGAATTGGTGCGTGGCGATGGCTGCGACGGTTACAGAATGACGATCGACGGCGCGGGCAACGCAATGTTCGCGATGCAGGGAAATCTCGCGAACGCCAGACCGCTTTACTCCGCTTACATCAGCGGGTGGCGCGTGGCCGGCGGTGTGCATCGCGGAACCATCGATCGCGCCCGACTGGACTTGCTGCTTGAGCGTCTCCGTGCCGTGCGCTTCTTTGGGCTCCGGGAGACTTACGTACTGGCAGCCGACAGTTGCCCCAGCGTTCTGCACGTTCGCATCGGGGAGGCAGAAAGGACGGTTCGCTGGGACATTTTGGGAGAAATCCCGGGGCAATTGCACGGGATCGCGGAAGCCATCGAGGCCGCCCTGGACTCCGGCCGCTGGATAAAGGGCAACGATCGCACGACCGCCTCGCTGGTCTCGGAAGGGGTCGATCTTCATGGCGAAGACGGAGCCTATCTGGCCGCGGCCGCCGTGCGGGTGGGCAATGAACAGGTGGCGCTGGAAGCGATAGCCGCCGGCGCGCCGCTGGCGCTTCCCTTTCCGGCCGGCATCGCAGAGGCGCCGCTGCTCGGAATCTGGCTGGTGCGGGAGGCTGCGCGGCGGGGTGCGACTCGCGTGATCGCGTTCCTCGCGGAGCGGGGCTGGCTCGCGCGTATGTCGCGCGCTGCGCTGAGCGAGCTTCTCGCGAGCACCGCCGGAGGGTGCGAACCGTCGATAATTCGCGCGTTGGCGAGCGCAGGCGCAGATGTGAATTATCGCCTGTACCCCGCCTCCGCGGCCAACAGCGGAATCCCATCGGGCGCAAGCGCTCTCACCAGACTCCTGGTCCCGAATCTCGACTGCGGGGAAAGGGACAGGGAGCCGGCGCTGGAAGCGCTGATCGCGCTCGGCGTCGACGTGAACACGCGCGACGCTTCGGGCACGCCGGCGATCTTGCTGTGGCCCGACGACGCCCTTGCGCTCCATCTACTCGAAGCCGGTGCGAAACCGGCAGGCACGGACTCCCAGGGACGGACGTTGCGGCAGATCGCGACTGAGCGGCGCATGTCGGGGACGCTCGCATGGTTGGACGCGCACCAGATGCATTAGGCTTCGTGGCTGGTCGAGCGGCACCATCTCTCACCGAGCGTGAGAACAAAAAACGCCCCCCGCGCTTGCAAAGTAGGATTTCGCATGCTGCCCTTCCCGGCATGAGAATCCTTCGCGTCCGTTCGTTCCGCCCCGCGTCCCGCGCGACCCCGCGCGAGAGGGGAAACCGGGGGGGACGTAGTGGCAACTTCGTAAACTTCGGCTCCGGCAGCCGCGCATGCTGAGCCTCTCGAACAGCGGCTTTTCCGATTCGCTGGTGATCCTCGGCGCCGCGGGACTCGTCATTCCCGCCTTCGCGCGCTTCCGGATCAGCCCGGTGATCGGGTTCATCCTCGTCGGCGCGCTGGTCGGGCCGTTCGGGCTCGGCAGCCTCGTCGCGGCGAACCCCTGGCTTTATTATCTCACCATCTCGGACGCGCATGCGATCGAGCCTTTCGCCGAATTCGGCATCATCCTGCTGCTGTTCTCGATCGGGCTCGAGTTGTCGTTCAAGCGGCTCTGGGCGATGCGCACGCTCGTCTTCGGCGTCGGCGCGGCCGAGCTGCTCGGGTCGGGGTTGATCCTCGCGCTGCTCCTCTATCTGACCGGCCTCAGCACCGGCGGCGCGATCGGGCTCGGCCTCGCGCTGGCACTGTCCTCGACCGCGCTCGTCATTCCGATCGCAGGCACCACTTCGGCGGTCGGCCGCGCAGCCTTCGCAATGCTGCTGTTCGAGGATCTGGCGCTGGTGCCGATCATCTTCGCGCTCGGCGCGCTCGCGCCCTCGGCGGGCGACGCGGGGGTGATGGGGCTGGTCACCACGCTCGGCCTCGGCGTGCTCACCATCGCAATCCTCTTCGTCGGCGGCCGCTTCCTGCTGCCGCGCATGTTCGCGCAGGCCGCGCGGACGAAGAGCCCCGAGTTGTTCCTCGCCGCGAGCCTGCTCGTCGTGATCGTCGCGAGCCTCGCGACCAGCGCCGCCGGCCTCTCG
>JAEWCK010000400.1 GCA_023390675.1 Pseudomonadota bacterium | reverse complement strand
GATAAGTGACGTCGCCGTCCCATTGCAGGTCGAGCCAGGTCATCCCGTCGAGGATCGCGTCGATCGCCGGCTGCGTCGAGCGCGCACGATCGGTGTCCTCGATCCTGAGCAGGAACTTGCCGCCGTGGTGGCGCGCGAAGAGCAGGTTGAACAGGGCGGTGCGCGCGCCGCCGATGTGGAGGAACCCAGTGGGCGACGGCGCGAAGCGCGTCACGACCTGTTTGGCACCCGTATCAGATGTTGCGCTCAACCGCGCATGCTCCCAGACTTGATGATCGATGGCCGGATCAGCCGCCGAGGCCCCTAGCACGGGGTTTTCCTCCCTACAAATGGGGGCGGGGAGAGCATTTCGCCAGCTGCGGGACGGTGTGGAGGCCTGGCTCGAGGCCGAGCGCGAGCAACTCGTGCTGTGGCTGCCGGTGCTGCTCGGCGCGGGCGTTACTGGATGGTTCGTGCTGCCCGATTCCGGGAAATGGCTTGGCTTCCTGATCGGATGCGGTGCCGTGGCGCTGATCGGGCTGGCGATAGCGGGCGGGCGGCTGGGGCGCGTGATCCTGATCGCGGGGCTGGTCGCGGCGGCGGGGTGCGCGCTGATCTGGTGGCGCGCCGAAAACGTCGCGGCGCCGGTGCTGGCGCGGCCGGCAGTGGCGGCGTTCGAGGCCGAGGTGCTGCGCGTCGAGCAATTGCCCGCACGCGAGATGGTGCGGCTGACACTGGCGCCCGCGGCGGGGACCGACTTGCCGGGCAAGGTGCGCGTCAATCTCGCGATTGCCGATGCGCCCACGCGGCTGACGCGCGGTGCCCGGGTGCGGTTGCGCGCGCGGCTGATGCCGCCGCCTGAGGCCTCGGTGCCCGGGGCTTACGACTTTGCTCGCGTGGCCTGGTTTGCCGGATTGGGCGCGACGGGGAAGGGGTTCGCGCCGGTCGAGGTGCTCAAGCCCGGTGTGTCTGCGGGGGAACTGCGCGCGCGGCTCTCGGCGCATATCGAGAGCCGGATCGCGGGGAGTGGCGGCGGAATCGCAAGCGCGCTCGCCACTGGCGACCAGGGGGCGATCGCCGAGAGCGATGTGGAGGCGATGCAGCGATCCGGGCTCGCGCATCTGCTCTCGGTGAGCGGGCTCCACGTCACCGCGGTGACCGCGGCGGCGATGTTCGTGGTGCTGCGGCTGCTCGCGCTGAGCCCCGCGCTCGCGCTCAGGTGGCGGCTGCCGCTGGTCGCGGCGGGGGCGGGCGCGGCGGCCGCGATCGGCTATACCTGGCTTACGGGCGCGGAGGTGCCGACGATCCGGTCATGCGTTGCGGCGCTGCTCGTGCTGCTCGCGCTGAGCCTTGGACGCGAGGCGATCACGTTGCGGCTGGTCGCGGCGGGGGCGTTCATCGTGCTGCTGCTCTGGCCCGAGGCGCTGGCGGGACCGAGCTTCCAGCTGAGCTTCGCGGCGGTGACCGCGATCGTCGCGCTGCACGAAAGCCCGCGCATGCGGCGCTGGTTCTCGCGGCGCGAGGAAGGACGCGGTCGGCGGCTGTTGCGGTCGCTCGGCTCGCTGCTCCTGACTGGCGTCGCAGTCGAACTCGCGCTGATGCCGATCGCCTTGTTTCACTTCCACCAGGCGGGCATCTACGGCGCGCTCGCCAACATCGTCGCGATTCCGCTGACCACCTTCGTGATCATGCCGTTGGAAGCGTTGGCGCTGCTGCTCGACGTGGCCGGGGCGGGTGCACCGGTCTGGTGGCTGACGGCGCGGGCGCTCGACCTGCTGCTGTGGCTCGCGCGCGAGACCGCGCATGCGCCCGGGGCCGTCGCGGCGCTGCCCGCGATGCCGGGGACGGCTTATGCGCTGATCGTTGTCGGCGGGTTGTGGATCGCGCTGTGGCGGACGCGGGCGCGTTGGGCTGGCGGCGTTCCGCTGGCGGCAGGCCTGGTCTGGGCGCTGCTGACGCCGGCTCCCGACTTGCTGATCACGGGCGACGGACGGCATCTCGCGATCCGCACGCCCGACGGCGGGATGGCGCTGCTGCGTGACCGCGCGGGGGACTATACCCGCTCGATGCTGGGCGAGAATGGCGGAGTCGACGACGAACTCGTCGCGCTTGCCGACCAGCCGGGGGCCTGGTGCAGCCCCGATATCTGCCTGATCGAGCACCGCGCGGGCAATCGCGTGTGGCGCGTCGCGGCGACGCGCAGCGCCTATATGGTGCCTTGGGCAGAGATGATGAAGCTGTGCCGCGCCGTCGACGTCGTGGTGAGTGACCGTCGGTTGCCGCCTGGCTGCGCGCCCCGCTGGCTCAAGCTCGATCGTGCGACGCTGGCGCGGACCGGCGGCGTGGCGATTGCCTTCGCGAGCGGCAGAGTGACTACGGTGCGCGGCGGCGGGCGGTATCCGTGGATTAACCCGCCGCGGGTGCAGCCGCCATTCGAGGGCGGCAAGGAGAGGCGTAGATGATTCGAACGATCGTGCTGGCGCTTGCGCTGACCGCCGCTGGTCCTCCCGCGGCGCAGGACGATGGCTGGGCGCAGACTCGCGCCGAATGGAATCGGCCGACCGAGCCGTTCCGGGTCGCGGACAATCTCTATTATGTCGGCACTGCGGGGCTGAGCGCGTGGCTGCTCACCAGTCCGCAAGGCCATATCCTGATCGATGGCGGGCTCGCGGAGAGCGTGCCGTTGATCGAGGCGAATATCGCGAAACTCGGCTTCAGGCTGCGCGACGTGAAGATCCTGCTGATCAACCACGCCCATTTCGACCATGCCGCGGGCCTTGCCGCGCTCAAGCGCGACACCGGCGCGCGGCTGCTCGCCAGCGCCGGCGACAAGGCGGCGCTCGAGGCGGGCGGGCAGGATTATCGGCCCGATCTTCCGGGGTTCGACCCGGTCAAGGTCGACGGCGTGCTTCGCGAGGGGCAGGAGATCCGGCTCGGGGGCAATCGGCTGGTCACGCTGCTGACGCCGGGCCACACCAAGGGATGCACGAGCTGGAGCGCGCGGGTCACGATCGGCGGGCAGGCGCACGATGCGCTGTTCCTGTGCAGCATCACGGTAGCGGACCAGCCGCTGGTGGCGGGCAAGGGCTATGACGAAGCGGCGCGCGACTTCCGCGCGACCTTCGCCAAATTGCGCGGGACCAAGGCGGACGTGCTGCTGAGCTTCCACCCGGGCGCGTTCGATATGGACGCCAAGCGCGCGGCACTCGCGGCGGGCAATCAGGACGCCTTTGTCGATCCGGGCGAGCTCGGCCGCCGCGTCGACGCCGCAGAGGTGGCGTTCGACGCGGAGCTGAAGAAGCAGCAGGGCGCCGCTCAGTAGCGGCGGAGCAGCCCCGCCAGCCGACCCTGCACGCGCACCTGATCGGGGCGGTAGCGCTGGGCGTTATAGTCGCGATTGGCCGGATCCAGCCGGATCATCGCGCCTTCCTTGCGGAAATATTTGAGCGTCGCCTCGGCATCGTCGATCAGCGCCACGACGATCTCGCCGTCGCGCGCCACCTCGGTGCGCCGGATGAGTGCATAATCGCCGTCGAGGATGCCCGCCTCGACCATCGAGTCGCCGGCAACCTCGAGTGCATAATGCTCGCCCGAGCCGAGCAGGGCGGCGGGAACGGGAAGCATCGTCGAGCCTTCGAGCGCCTCGATCGGCGTGCCCGCGGCGATGCGGCCGTGGAGCGGGATCTCGACCACGTCGTTGGCGGGCGCCGGCGGGGCCGAAGTTGGCGAAGTTGCCACTACGCCCCCCGCGCTTTTCCCTCCCGCAGGCTTCTTCGCGTCGCCGCGCTCGGGCATGCGGAGCACTTCGAGCGCGCGAGCGCGATTGGGCAGGCGACGGATGAATTCGCGCTCCTCGAGCGCCGAGATCAGCCGGTGCACACCCGACTTCGACTTGAGATCGAGCGCTTCCTTCATCTCTTCGAACGAAGGCGAAACCCCGGTCTCGTTGAGACGATCGGCAATGAAGCAGATGAGCTCGTGCTGCTTACGCGTGAGCATCAATTCCTCCCGTCCAGAACAGACTGGGAACGTTTACGCAATGTTCTTCCTGTTTGTCAAGCGAGGTCGAGGACTTCCGCCGAGTCGCCCGCTTTGGCCTCCGGCGCATGGGGTTGGCGGATGATCAGGCAGGCGGCGCGGGCGAGGATGCGGAGCATCGACGAATCCTGAACCGGGGCGGCGAAGGCGCGGCCGCCGCGCAGCTCGGCGCGGAGATAGTCGGCGCGACCATGGTTGACGGGGAGCGGCTCACCGAGGGGGACCGTGCGAGTGCGCGGGAGCGGATCGGTAGCGCCCGAGAGGTGGGCGATGAGAGGCTTTACGAAAAGCAAGGCAGTGACGAAGGCCGAGATGGGATTGCCCGGCAGGCCGAGCACCACAGCCTCGCCGAGCCGGCCCGCCATGATCGGCCGGCCGGGACGAACCGCGACACGCCAGAAGTCGATCATCGCGCCCGCCGCCTCGAGCGCGGGGCGGACGAGATCGCGGTTGCCGACCGATGCGCCGCCGCTGGTGACGAGCAGGTCGCATTCAACGGCGCGAAAGGCGGCTTCGAGCCAGTCGGCGCGATCGGGGAGGATGCCGAGGTCGATGAGATCGACGGGCAGGTCCGCGAGCTGCGCGGCGAGCATCGCGCGGTTGCTCTCGGGGAGCTGGCCGGGGTCGAGCGGGGCGCCGGGCGGGACGAGCTCGTCGCCGGT
>JAEWCK010000382.1 GCA_023390675.1 Pseudomonadota bacterium | reverse complement strand
CCTCCACCCGAGCCATCGCCCGAGCCGGTCGTTCCGCCCCCCGAGCCTGCATCGCCCGACCCCGCGGTATCGCCGGCGGCCCCGCCGTCACCCGCACCGGTCGTTCCGCCACCGGAGCCGGCATCCCCCGAACCTGTCGTCCCGGAGCCAGTATCGCCTGTGGTATCGCCGTCGGTGCCGCTGCTGGCGCCGCTGCCGCCATCCGTGTCGTTCGTGCCGGGGAGCGGCGTGGTGCCGCCCGAGCCGACATTGGTCCCGCTGCCGGTGTCGCCCGCGCCGCCGGTGGCGGTGCCGTCATCGGCGGTATTGGTCGAGCCATCGGACGCAGTGGATGCACCGCCGCCCTCATAGCCCCCAACATTATCTCCAGTGTCCTTGGACATTTCCTGCGCTCCTCTGCTTATTCTCTACGATATTGCCCTACTCCTCGCGGAAGCTCTTGCTCATGGCATCGGCGAAGGGCGAGAATAGATAATCCATCAAAGTCCTGTTCTTGGTCTTGATATTGACACTGGCCGGGATTCCCGGCTGCAATTCGATTCCGGCGCGCCTCAATGCTTCGGCGTCTTCGATGACGATCTGCGCGCGATAGTAACCGGGCCGGCCGCCGTCCTGGCCGATCCGCGCAGGGGATAGCGTCACGACGCGTCCCTTGAACGCGCTCTGACCGTGCGGATTGACTGTCGAGAAGCGCACGGTCGCTTCGGTTCCGAGCCGCACGTCATCGATGTCCTGCGGCTTGACCTGCGCCTCGACGATCAATCCGCGGCCGGCGGGCACCAGCTCCATCAGCGTGCGGCCGCCATTGACGACGGTCCCCGGTCCGATCTGCGCAACGCCCGCGACGCGGCCGTCGACAGGCGCGCGCATCAGATCGAGATCGGCATAATAACGCGACACGTCGAGCTGAGGATTGACTTGGGCAAGCTGGTCCTGGACCGATTTGAGCTGCGAGACGAGCTGCATCGTCTGCGCGTCGCCGGTCTTGCGCAGCGATAGTTCGGCCTGCTGAACCGCGGCCTGGTTGGCGAGCGTGTCAGCCTCGAGCTGCGCCTCACTGCGTTCGAGCGCTCGAATGGTGCTCAGCCGGGCGAAGCCTTTGGCATAGAGTCGGCGATAATCGGCGAGCTCCTGCCGGATCAGCTCGAGCTGCCGCGCGGACGCCGCGGCCTTGGCGCGCGCCGCATCGAGCCCGGCGCTCGAAATGCCGCGATCGGCATCGTCGACCGCGCGGTGCTTGTCGAACAGCGCGCGTTCCGCCGCCATCGCGTCGCGCGCGGTGGGATCGGCCCAGCGCTGCGCGAGGTCCGGCGGGAAGAGCAAGGCGGGCTTGCCGTCGCGCTCGGCGATCAGACGAGCCTCGGCGGCGCGCAGCGCATCGCGCCTGGCCTGCGCCTGGCGCAGCGACGCGCCCGACTTGACGCCGTTGAGGCGCACCAGCGGCTGCCCTGCCTTCACTGCCTGCCCTTCGCGCACCAGAATCTCCGCGACGATTCCCGTCGAGGCGGGCTGGATCACCAGCCGCGCCCCGCTCACCGAGACTTCGCCATTGGCGATCGCCGCGCCCGAGATCGGCACGAGCATCGCGAAGAGGAGGAACAGCCCGAAGAACAGCCCTGCGCCGATCATGCCGATGCGGATCGGCCGGGTAGCGTCGTCGAGCGGTCGCACGTCGAGCCGGCGCATCCGCCGCTCGATCAGCCGGCGCGGCAGCGGCAACCGCGCGCCGCTTCCGCCAAAGCCGCCGAATGCGGGGAATTCGAGCTTCATGCCTGATCCTCCTCGGCGACCACGGGTTCGCGCGCGATCGAGCGGACGATGTCGGTGCGCACCTTGCGGAAGACGCGGGCGCGCGGCCCGTCGAGCTGGAGCTCGCCGTTCGAAAGCACAATCACCCGGTCGACATGCGCGATCGGATTGAGCCGATGCGCGATCAGCACGATCGTCGACCCCTCGGCCTTCAAGGTCTGCAATGCCGCGGCGAGCGCCTCCTCGCCGTCGGCGTCGAGATGGGCGTTGGGCTCGTCGAGCACGAGCAGCCGCGGGGATCCGAACATTGCGCAGGCGAGCCCGATCCGCTGGCGCTGGCCGCCCGACAGGCCATTGCCGCCCGGCCCGATCACCGTGTCGTAGCCGTCGGGCATCGACAGAATCATCTCATGGACGTTAGCGCGGCAGGCGGCCTTGACGACCTCGTCGTCGGGCGCGTCGGTGAAGCGCGCGATGTTGTCGCGGATCGTGCCGGGGAATAGCCCGACATTCTGCGAGAGATAGCCGACATAGCGCGAGAGATTTTCGGGGGTCCAGTGCCGCCCCTCGACGCCACCGAGCAACACCTTGCCTTCGCTTGGTTCGGTCGCAGTGACGAGCAGCCGCGCGAGGCACGACTTGCCGGCGCCCGAAGGCCCGACGATCCCGATCGCCTCGCCCGCGACGATCTCGAGGTTGATGTTCCTGAGCGCCGGCTTCTTCGCGCCCGGCGGCGTGTAGCTCATCTCGCGGATCGAGATGTCGACGTCGCGGTCGGGCAGCTTCATCCGCTTGGCCGGCGCGGGCGTCACCTTGAGCACGGCCTGGACGCGGCGGCCCGCCTGGATTGCATTGGCGATCACGCGCCACCCCGCGACGGCGACCTCCAGAGGTGCAAGCCCGCGGCCGAGCAGCATGTTCGCCGCGAAGATGCTCGCGGGCAGGATCTGGCCCTCGATCACGAGCAAGCCGCCGATTCCCAGCATCGAGCTTTGCAGCACCAGTCGCAAAAAGCGGATCGAGGAAGCGAAGTCCGCATTACGATCGCTGCCTTCGGCCTGGCGGCGCATCATCGTGTCGCGATCGACATGCCAGCGCACCGCGAGCCGTTCGGCCATGCCCATCCCGCGCACCGGGCCCGAGTGTCGCGCGACAGCGTCGGTAAAGGCATAGCTGCGGTTCGCCGCCTCGGCCGCGATCTTCGCGCTCTCGCGCGTCGCCCGGTCGTTCCAGAAGGCGAGCCCGAGCAGCGTCACCGCGCCCGCGATCGCCACGCCGCCCAGCAGCGGATGAATCAGGAACAGCACGAGCAGGAACAGCGGCATCCAGGGCACGTCGAAGAAGAATTGCGCGCCCTGCCCGGCCAGCGCCGAGCGGAAGGTGTCGAGATCGCGCAGAGTCTGCGCGTTGCGCAGCCCTGCGCCCAGCTTGGGCGATCCATCGATCGTCGCCTGGAAGACGCGATGCGCGAGCACGCGATCGAGCCGCGCGGCGGCGCGGATCAGGATGCGTGCGCGCACCGCGTCGAACACCGCCATCGTGCCCAAGGCGAGCAGCAACGCGAAGGTGAGCCCGATCAGCGTCGGAATGCTGCCGCTCGGGATCACGCGCTGATAGATCTGGATGAGATAGATGGGCGACGCGAGGAACAGCAGGTTCACGCCGCCCGAGAACAGGGCCGCGGTGAGCAGCAGCTTCTTGCACTGCTTGAGCGCGGAAGCGAACTCGTCGCCGGGCTCGAGCTGGCTGCCGCGCACTGCGCTATCCAGCGCAATGACTTCGGCCGCGGCATCGTCGAGGCGGCTCTTCGCCTCGATGGCTTCCGACGGCGTGATCGACTCCCGCTTCATCTCTTTGCTCACAATCCGAGGGGGTGGTCGAGGATGTGGCCGAGGCCGCCATCGTCGTGATGATGATCGCCTGCGCCGAGCAGGCTGTCGGACGGGCCGTCGACCGTCAGCGAGTCGAGCACGCCCAGCCCCAGATCGGGGAGCGGCTCGGGCGTGCCGCTATCGACAGCGTGGATGTCGAACAGGTCGGTCACCGAGACGAGGCTGACCAGGGTGGCGACGCCGCCGAGCGGATTGGTGCCGGCAAGATCGGAGAGCGTGTCGCTTGCGGCGTCAAACAGCGTGCCGGCCGTATCGAGCACGGGCGAAACCAGCCCCGGAGCAAGTTCCTCGACCCCGACCAGTACCGGTGCGACCAAAGCGGGAGCTGCGTGATCCACATCGAGCAATGGCGTCGCGAGACCGCCCGAGCCTTGGGTGAGGAATGCCAGCGGTTGCGCCGCCTCGCCGGCGGACGCGATCGCGGAACCCGCATGTTCGAGCGCCGCGAAGCCAGCGTGGCCGGGAATCGGACCGCCGCTGCCCTGCGTCATGTCTATGCTGACCGTAGCAAGATCGTGGTTCGTCTCAACGACAGGCAGCTGGATCGGAGCGATCGCCGAAGACAACATAAAGGGGATTTGCGCCGATGCGTTCGCGACCGGGCCGCCAGTGTCGAGC
>JAEWCK010000362.1 GCA_023390675.1 Pseudomonadota bacterium | reverse complement strand
CGCACCGTGACCGGCTTGGCGGAGATGTCGACCATATGCGCCGCGCCGGTTTCGTCGAGATGGGTGAGCCCGGTCATCCGACCAGTGCCCGCGTGGCCGCTTCGATGTCGGGCTTGCGCATCAGGGCCTCGCCAATCAGGAAGCAGCAGATGCCGTGCCCGGCCATCGCGTCGAGATCGGCGCGCGTGGCGAGGCCGGATTCGGCGACGAAGGTGCAGTCCTTCGGCGCATGGCGAACCAGCTCATAGGTTCTGGTAAGATCGACCTCGAAAGTCTTGAGATTGCGGTTGTTCACGCCGATCAGGCGGGACTTGAGGCGAAGCGCGCGATCGAGCTCTCCGGCGTCGTGGACTTCGACGAGCACGTCCATGCCCAGCTCGATCGCAGCGGCCTCGATATCGGCCATCCGGGCATCCTCGAGCGCAGCGACGATGATCAGGATCGCATCGGCCCCGATGCTGCGCGATTCGGCGACCTGCCAGGGATCGACCATGAAATCCTTGCGCAGCACGGGCAGGCCGCAGGCGGCGCGCGCGGCGATCAGGTAATCCTCATGCCCTTGAAAATATTCAGTGTCGGTGAGCACCGAGAGGCACGCCGCGCCGCCCGCTTCGTACGCGCGGGCGTGCGCGGGGGGATCGAAATCGGCGCGGATCAGCCCCTTGGACGGACTCGCCTTCTTGATCTCGGCGATCAGGCCGTAGCCCCCCGACGCGGCCTTCGCATCGAGCGCGGCCTTGAATCCGCGCGGAGGCGAAGGCGGCGTCGCGAGCGGCCCGGCGCGGCGCTGGGCGACCTCGGCGCGCTTGGTTTCCAGAATCCGGTCGAGGATCGTGCCCATCAGAAGGCGATCCAGCAGTCGAGCAGCGCCTTGGCGAGCCCCTTGTCGATCACTTCGGCGGCTTCCTCAGCTCCGGCGCGGAGGTCGGGCGCCTCGCCCGCGACGACGAGCGCGGCAGCGGCGTTGAGGAGGACGGCGTCGCGGTACGCGCCTTTCTCGCCCTGCAGCAGCTGGCGCAGCGCGAGCGCGTTGATCTCGGGATCGCCGCCGCGGATCGCGGACAGCGGATGGCGCGGAAGCCCGGCGTCCTCGGGCGTGATCCGCGACGGCAGGCCGGCGCAGCCGACATTGACCACGACGCTGGGGCGTTCGGTCGAGAGCTCGTCGAGATTGTCCTCGCCCGAGACGACCGCGGCGGCCTCGGCACCGAGCTGCTGAAGCGCCTCGGCATAGACCGGGGCGTAATCGACGCGCGCGATGCCGATCAGCTGGCGGGTAACGCGCGCCGGATTCGCCAGCGGCCCCATCAGGTTGAAGATGGTGCGACGGCCGATGCGACGGCGGAGCGGCCCGATACGGGCAAGCGCGGGGTGGTGCGCCTGCGCGAAGAGGAAGGCGATGCCGAGCTCGTGGAGCGATTCCTCGGCGCGCGCGGCGGCGCGGTCGAGGTCGAGGCCCAGGGCTTCGAGCGTGTCGGCGGCGCCCGATTTGGACGAAGCGGCACGGTTGCCGTGCTTGGCGACCGGCACGCCCGCCGCGGCGACGACGAGGCTGACCGCGGTCGAGACGTTGAGTGTGTGGTGGCCGTCGCCGCCGGTGCCGCACACGTCGATGGCCCCGGGGGGGGCAGTGACGGGGATCAGCCGTACGCGCATCGCTCGCGCCGCCTCGGCGATCTCGACGCTGGTCTCGCCGCGGATCGAGAGACCGATCAGGAACGCTTCGATCGCTTCCTCGCCCGCGACCCCGTCGAGAATGTCGGCGAACGCCTGCGCGGCGGACTCGCGCGCGAGCGGAGTCGAGGGATCGGGGAGGGCGGCGAAGACGGTCACGCGGCCTCTATTCCGGCGCCGCGCGTTCAAGTCGAGCAAATCCTGCGCTGGGGCCGGGCAAGCGGTGCTTGCGCGGGCCGGGGCAGATTTGTGCGAAATTGCCCGTAAGCCTTTTTAGGCAATTGCATAATCCGGCGAGAGCGTGCTTCCGGGGCAGCATTGGTTTTGGGGGAGCGTTGCCATGTTGCGTCCGATCTCGATTGCCTTGCTTGGGGCAGCGCTTGGTTTCGACGTGCCCGAACCGCCACCCGGACCCCCTATCAACGCGAACATGGGCGCGTTCACCGGATCGGGAACGCTCACCGATCGCGACGGCAAGGCCATTGGGACGTGGTCGGTCGAGGGGCGGCTCGCCGCGGGCAAGTTCGAAGGCACGGGCAGCGTGACCATCCAGGGGCAGACATTTGCCGGAACGCTACGGCCCGCCCAATCCTATTTCGCTAACAATCGCTGCGTCTTCGACTGGAGCGAGGGTCGCGCGCGTGCGGAGATTTCGGGACCGTGCACGAGCAACGGGCTGGGCGGGTACCTTAACGCCTTCATACCCACAGGCGAAGTCTACAGCGTGAGCGGCTACGCGCTCGGCAATTTCAAGTTCGGCGCCCCCGGCAAGGCCCTCAAGGCCGGCATCGTTCCCACCGCGCGGCTGACCTGCGCGTGGATGGAGCGGATGGGCGGCGTCGTCGCGGGGCAGGACTTCCATTACGAACTGCGTTTCTCGAACATGGGATTCCTCCAGCTATCGCCCGCCGGCACCTATCAGACGGCGCATACGAGCGGGCGCTGGGTGCGCCGGGCGGGGGATACGATCAAGCTGACGACCGGCCAGTTCGCGGGCGCACTGGGGCATCTCCAGCCCGACAATTCGGGCCAGCCTGCGGTCTATTTCGAGCGCGACGAGAACCGCACCGCGAACGACGTCCACATCGTCGATCCGCAGCGGACGAGCTGCACCGTCAAGCGCTGAGCCAGTCCCGGGCCGAGTCACGCCGGGCACGGTAAATACCGGTCGCGCGTCCAGACCGTGCCAATCGCGACGATCTCGCCCTTCTTGTTGGTCTGGCCGATGATCCTGGTGAGTGTCGCCTCGCCGCCATCGGGGCCAGACATGGCGAACGAGATCCCGCCCCATTTGCCGCAATTGGAGCCGATGTGGCGCGGCCACGTCGCGGGATTGCCGTCCTTGTCGCGCTTCTCCACGCGCACCGTGACGTTGCGGAGCGAGGAATCCCATGCGCCGAAGATAGCCGTGATCCGTTCGTCCTCGGCAATGTCGATTGTCTCGGACTTGCTCGAGTCGAGGCCGATGCCGCGGGTCTTCCCGTCGTCGAACGTGGCCTGGATGCCCAGGATCACATCGGCGTTCGCGAAGATCTTGATCCGGGCGAAGCGGCGGCCCGGCTCGCAGACGATTGGCATCTCGGCGAAATAATTCTTGCGCGTTTCGTTCCGGCTCTGCTCCCAGTCGAACATCGTGGTGCGGCCGCCATACATGCCGAACTGGAGCGCCACCGGCTTGGTCGCCGGCTTCACCTGCCCCGGCGCGACCGAGTACCAGCTCCACAGATTGGCGATCTCGCGGAACAGGTCGAATTCGGCGTCGAACGTCTTGCTCGCATAATCGCCCTGGATGCCGGCGCTCAGATCGGCGCGTTCCCTCTGCCGGTCGCGCTCGCCGTGCTGCGAGTATTTGCACTCCTCGATCCAGTGCGTGTAGTCGTCGACTACGTTGTAATAGCCGCTGAAGACGCCCAGCCCGTTTTCGTGGTGCACGATCCGAATCAGATTGCGCCGCCGCTCCAGCGCCGTGCTCAGTCCCTGGTCGAGCGTGGCGCGGAAGGCCTGGATCGCCTCGATCAGATTGGCGCGCTTGGTCTCGCGATCCTGATCGGTCGGCGTGGCGGTGTAGATCTCGTCATAGCTGAAGCAGGCAACGCGGTGGATCGCGAGCGCGATCGTGCCGAACAGCGTGATCTGGGGAAGGCAGGATGCCGCGTCGACCGGCCTGACGAAGCTTTGCTGCAGCTCGAGCACGCGCGAATAGAGCAGCTGGAAGCGCTGCTCGCTCGGGCTGCTCGCGCATTCCTTGATGAGCTCCCTGAGCCCGAGGATCTGGTTGTCCTTGATGTGGCCGGCGAGGTCCGCGACGATATCGGTGAGCAGCTTTGCCACCCAGCGCTGGAGATCGAGCCAGGGATCGTCATATTTCTTCTTCGCCGGGAAGGCGATGTCGAGAATGGACTCGAGCACGCCGCCCACGGTGGGGATCATGCCAACCGCCTTGAACGCGAGCGTCTTGACGATGCCGTTGGGCGACGTGAGCTGGAGATCGCTCAGCGTCAGCTCGCGACGATCGGCCACCGAGGAACCCGGCCAATTCTCGGGACGGCTGGCGAACATCCGGTAGCTGGCGATCTTGTTCAGAAACTCCACGCCGTCGAACTTCTGCTGCGCGAGGTCGCACAGCGTGCTGTTCGGCCCCAGCCGGAAGACGTTGCCGGCGTAATTGGGCTTGTCGTAGAATTCCGCCCAGGTCTGCTCGCCGGTATAGATCGAACGGATCTTCTTGTCCCAGGAGCCGGCCGACGTGCTGGTCAGCGAGGCATATTCGGTGGTGCCGTAAGGGAGGGTGCTCCCCATATAGTTCGGCTTCTGGAACACGTTCGCATAGGTGCCGAATTTCGAGCCGCTCTCGTCCGCCATCGCCTTCCTCCCCCTGATGGCGGACAGGCTAGCGGCAATCGGGCGCGATGCGCAAAATATATTCCCGAACGTGAAGGCGTGGCAATCGGATCAGGCGAGCGCCTTCGCCTCGATCCCGGCGATCCGGAGGAAGTTCGCGAGCATGGCGTGGCCGTGCTCGGTGGCGATGCTTTCGGGGTGGAACTGGACGCCGTGGATCGGCAGTTCACGGTGGCGGAAGCCCATCACCGAGGCGTCGGAAGCCGTGGCGTTGACGATCAGATCGGCGGGCACGTCCTCGACGATCAGCGAATGATAGCGGGTCGCGGTGAAGGGCGAGGGGAGGCCCTCGAACAGCCCGGTGCCGTCATGCTCGACCGGGCAGGTCTTGCCGTGCATCAGCCCGCCGCGGACCACCTTGCCGCCGAAATGCTGGCCGATCGCCTGGTGGCCGAGGCACACGCCGAGCAAAGGCTTGCCGAGATCGGCGCAGGCGGAGACGAGATCGAGGCTGATCCCGGCCTCATTGGGGGTGCACGGGCCCGGCGAGATCAGGAAGCCCTGGGCGTTGCTCGCGACGGCATCGCGCGCTCTGAGCGCGTCGTTGCGCACAACCTGCACTTCGGCGCCCAATTCCATCAGATAATGGACGAGGTTCCAGGTGAAGCTGTCGTAATTGTCGAGGACGAGGATCATGGCGACGCGCTACTGCTTCTGGAGCGCGACGACAATCGGCCCGATCGGCGTGCCGCCGTCGAGCCGGCGCGAGACCGGGTCCCAGAGCCGCGACACCGCGCCGTCGAGATAGAGCGCGTCGGGCGCCGCCAGCCTGTCGCGGAAGAGCCGGGCGAAGCGGCCGAACGAGACGGGCTCGTCGCTGATCGCGAACCACGCAGCGCCGTCCAGGCCTACGCCCACGGCGTTGCGGACCTGGAGCGATTCGCCATTCTCCGAAATCTTCGGGTGGAGACGGCCGTCGATCAGCAGCATCGGGCCGGATTGGGTGGCGAAGCGGACGTGCGGCGGCTTGCGCGCGGCGAAATTGTCGGTGGTGTCGACGTGCCAGCCCTGCGCGTCACCCCAGAACACGCCGTTGGGAAGCAAGTGGAAATTGCCGGGCCCGGGCTTGCGGTTGAGCGGCATCTGCTCGGCGCCGTCCTCGACATAGTAGCCGATCGGCTGCCCCTTGGCGTCGAACATGCCCGCATTCATCGCGAAGGCGACGCGGGAATAGCGGTCGCCAAGGCGCGTGGTGAGCCCGGTGAAGTCGCGCATCGGGCGGCCGTCCGCGCCGCGGTCGGCGAGGAGGATGTCGTGTTTCTCGGGATCGGCGCGGCAGACGGTGAAGCGCGTCCCTTCGAATGCCATGCTCCGGCACGCATCCTCGAGGTCGCCAGGGCCGCACGCGGAAAGGAGGAGGGCGCCGGCGACGGCGATCGGCCGGATCATGTGCTCGAATTAGGGTAGATCGCGCCGCAGACAAGCCTTGCCGCCGCCATAGTGCCGCGCAACGTTCGCGGCCACAGGGGCGTTGACGGACGCAAACAAAGGATTTCGCATGCTCTTCAGAACGCTCGCCACTGCCATGCTGTTGACTGCGCCCGCCATCGCGCAGGATGCGCAGGACAAGCCGCAGGACCCGCCCAAGCGTGTACGCAGCGTGGTGCTTTATGGCGACGAGCAATGCCCCAAGGCGCAGGACCCCGACGAGATCGTGGTGTGCGCGAAGGAAGGCGAATCGCCCTATCGCATCCCCAAGCAGTTCCGAAACCCCCCCAAGGAGGACGCGGCATCGCAGAGCTGGGCCAATCGCGCCGAGACGATGAAGGAGGTCAACAGCGCGGGGTTGCCGGGAAGCTGCACGCCGGTGGGCATCGCCGCGCAGACGGGGTGCACCGCGCAGGAGCTCCAGAAATGGGCGCGAGAGCGGGCGGACCAGAAACGGAAGGCGTCGCGGGTACCGTGATCCAATAATTCCTCCCCGTTCCGGGGAGGAATTGTGCGCTACTGCCCGAAACCTGCCTCGCTCGCCTGCCTGACCGCCTCGCGCGCGGCGGCGAACAGCGCGCCGGCCTTGGCCTCGCATTCGCGTTGTTCATAGGCGGGGTCGCTGTCTGCGACGATGCCGGCGCCGGCCTGGACGTGCATCACCCCGTCCTTCACCAGCGCGGTCCGGAGCACGATGCACGAATCCATCGATCCGTCCGGCGAGAAATAGCCGACGCCGCCGGCATAGGGCCCGCGCGTTTCCTGCTCGAGCTCGGCGATGATCTCGCAGGCGCGGACCTTGGGCGCGCCGCTGACAGTGCCCGCGGGGAAACCGGCGAACAGCGCGTCGAGCGCGTCGCTGCCCGGCGCGAGGCGACCGACGACGTTCGAGACGATGTGCATGACGTGGCTGTAGAATTCGACCGTATAGCTATCGGTCACGCGCACGCTGCCCCCCTCGGCGACGCGGCCGACATCGTTGCGGCCGAGATCGAGCAGCATCAAATGCTCGGCGCATTCCTTGGGATCGGCGAGCAGGCTGGCGCGGTTCTCCTCGTCCTCGGCAGCCGTCTTGCCGCGCGGGCGCGTGCCCGCGATCGGGCGGATCGTGACTTCGCCGTCGCGCGCGCGGACGAGGATCTCGGGGCTCGACCCGGTGAGCGCGAAGCCGGGCAGGTCGAGATGATAGAGGAAGGGCGAGGGATTGATCCGGCGCAGCGCGCGGTAGAGCTCGAAAGGCGGCAGCGCGAAGGGCGCGGTGAAGCGCTGGGCGAGCACGACCTGGAAGATGTCCCCCGCCGAGATATATTCCTTCGCCGCCGCGACCATCTCGGCATAGCGGCCGGGGCGCAGCAC
>JAEWCK010000312.1 GCA_023390675.1 Pseudomonadota bacterium | reverse complement strand
TTTTTCGGGGGGGCGGGCGGGGGCGTATTGACCCGGGCGCCGGCGGGGGCCTGCTGGGCATGGGCGGCGCTGAAGGGGAACGCCAGGCACAACCCGGCCAGCAGCAACGATCGCATCGGCATCCTCCTCTTGTCGGGGCGATGCTAGATGACACCGGTGGCAACGACAAGCGCCGCCTCAGGGCAGCGGCAGCTGGATCAGATAATAAGCCTGCGGCGCGACGCCGGGATCGGGGATATCGTCGAGTGGAATGGCGACCCGGTTCGACTTGTCGGGTTTCTTCTTGAAGGTCCGCTTGAAGATCCCGCCGATCTCGTCGGCCAAGGCGATCGGATTGGTCGCCTCGCCGGGCGAATCGCAGCAGCTTTCCGAATCGACCAGCTTCTCGACCGCGCGGACGAGGAACGTCCCGCCGCCGATCAGGTCGACGCCGGTGGTGCACCCTTCCGACCGCGTCGCGCAGGGCGGCACCGACGCAGCGAGCGCGCCCATGCCGCTCAGATCGGGATTGCTCGGCGCCGGATGATCGGGCGGGCCGCGCTCGGCGGGAAGCGGCAGCCGCGGCTCGGGCGAGGCGCCCTGCCCGCACACCACGATCTCGTCCGCGGTGCGCGCGCCGGCGCAGGGATCGGCGAGGATCGACCAGCGCTGCGACGCGCCCGCATCCTGCGCAGGCGGCGCGGCCGGCGCTTCCTGCGGCACGGCCAGCATCAAGCTCGCGACGATCAGCATAGGGCGCTCCTCCGCTCGGCATCGGGAATGCCGGGCGAAAGGGGCCGAAGTTTGGCGCGCCCCTCGCTCAGGCCGCCTGCTTCGCCCGGCTCGCGCGCTTGCGCTCGTGCGGATCGAGGTGGCGCTTGCGCAGTCGGATCGACTTGGGCGTCACCTCCACCATCTCGTCGTCGTCGATATAGGCGATCGCCTGTTCGAGCGTCATCTTCTTGGGCGGGGTCAGGCGGATCGCGTCGTCCTTGCCGCCCGACGCGCGGAAGTTGGTGAGCTGCTTCGCCTTCATCGGATTGACCTCGAGGTCCTCCGTCTTGGCGTTCTCGCCGATGATCATGCCCTCGTAGAGTGCCTCGCCGTGCCCGACGAACAGGATGCCGCGCTCCTCCAGAGGCCCGAGCGCGTACGAGTTCGCCTCGCCCGCGCCGTTCGAGATCAGCACGCCGTTCTTGCGGCCCTCGATATTGCCCTTGTGGGGACCGTATTTCTCGAACAGCCGGTTCATGATTCCGGTGCCGCGCGTGTCCGACAGGAACTCGCCGTGATAGCCGATCATCCCGCGGCTGGGCGCCGAGAAGGTGATGCGCGTCTTGCCGCCGCCCGAGGGGCGCATGTCGGTCAGCTCGGCCTTGCGGATCGCCATCTTCTCGACGACCGTGCCCGAATATTCGTCGTCCACGTCGATGATGACGGTCTCGTACGGCTCGGTCTTCTGGCCGTTGTCGTCCTCGCGGAACAGCACGCGCGGGCGGCTGATGCCGAGCTCGAAGCCTTCGCGGCGCATCGTCTCGATCAGCACGCCGAGCTGGAGCTCGCCGCGGCCGGCGACTTCGTACGAATCGCGGTCGTCCGCTTCGGTGACCTTGATCGCGACGTTCGATTCGGCCTCGCGGAACAGGCGGTCGCGGATCATGCGCGACGTCACCTTGGTGCCCTCGCGGCCCGCCATCGGCGAATCGTTGACTGCGAAGCGCATGCTCAGCGTAGGCGGATCGATCGGCTGGGCGTGGAGCGGCTCGGTGACGCTCGGATCGCAGATCGTGTCGGACACCGTCGCGGTGGTGAGACCGGCGAGGCTGATGATGTCGCCGGCCTGCGCCTCGTCGGTCGGCACGCGCTCGAGCCCGCGGAAGGTCATGATCTTCGACGCGCGGCCGGTCTCGACGATCTTGCCGTCGTTATCGAGCGCGTGGATCTGCTGGTTGGTCCTGACCGAGCCCGAAAAGACGAGGCCGGTAAGGATGCGGCCGAGGAAATTGTCGCGATCGAGCAAGGTGACGAGGAACTTGAACGGACCGTCGGGATCAGCCGAGGGCGCCGGCACATGCTCGACGATCTTGTTGAACAGCGGCGCGAGCGTGCCTTCGCGGAGATCGGGGTCCTCGTTGGCGTAGCCGTTGCGGCCCGAGGCGTAGAGCACCGGGAAATCGAGTTGCTCGTCGGTCGCCTCGAGGCTGACGAACAGGTCGAACACCTCGTCGAGCACTTCCTGGATGCGCTCGTCGGGACGGTCGATCTTGTTGACGACCACGATCGGACGGAGGCCCAGCGCGAGCGCCTTGCCGGTGACGAACTTGGTCTGCGGCATCGCGCCTTCGGACGAATCGACGAGCAGGATGACGCCGTCGACCATCGACAGGATGCGCTCGACCTCGCCGCCGAAATCGGCGTGGCCCGGCGTATCGACGATGTTGATGCGGGTGCCTTCCCAATCGACCGAGGTGCACTTGGCGAGAATCGTGATCCCGCGCTCCTTCTCGAGGTCGTTCGAATCCATCGCGCGCTCTTCGATGCGCTGGTTGTCGCGAAAGGTGCCGGACTGGCGGAAGAGCTGGTCGACGAGCGTGGTCTTGCCGTGATCGACGTGGGCGATGATCGCCACGTTGCGGAGGTTCATGATCGGTTCCTGGAAAAGGTTGGGCGCGCCCCTACAGGAATTTGTGCGTTGCGGGAAGCCCGAGCCGCGCTAGGCTGGCGAGATGGCCGATCCGCTCGATATTCTCGTTATCCTCGGCTCGGTCCGCGAGGGACGGATGGCCGCGCCGGTTGGCGACTGGGTGATCGAGGCCGCGAAGGCGCGGGAAGAGATCGCGTGCGAGCTGGTCGACCTCAAGGACTGGGACCTGCCCTATTATCCCTTCGCCAGGCCGCCGGCGCAGGGCGGGTACACCGATCCGCTGCAGCTCCGCTGGGCGGAGAAGGTTTCGAGCGCCGACGGCTACATCCTGATCTGCCCGGAATATAATCACGGGCCGCCCGCGGTGCTCAAGAACGCGCTCGACTTCGTCTATGCGGAATGGAACCGCAAGCCGATGACCTTTGTCGGCTATGGCGGGAATGGCGGTGCGCGCTCGATCGAGCAGTTGCGGCTGACGTGCTGCGAGCTCCAGACCGCGCCGCTCGAGGCGAGCGTCCACGTCATGGGGGTTTGGGGCAAAGTGAAGGACGGCGTGTTCGCGCCCGACGAGAAGGATGCGCGCTGGCTCGGCCATCTGTTCGACGAGCTGGCCTGGTGGGGTCAGGCGCTCAGGAGCGCGCGCGAGGCATAGCGGAATGCCAAAAGCTGTGTTACATGCATAACACAGGAGAATCGCGGATGCGGTGGACTTTGGGATTGGCGCTGGTGCTCGCAGGCTGCTCGGGCGGCACGACGACCGAACACAAGAGCGTGCGTGCGGTGCTCGACGCCGATTTCACCAGGGGCGATGCGACGCTGACCTGCACCGAATCGACCAGCGGCGCGTGCCACGCGCTGTTCGTGACCGGCGACAAGGCCGATCGCGTCTCGGCGGCGGTGGGGGCGAACGTAGCGGCGCACGGGCTGGGCGACGGCACGCGTTACTGTATCGGCACGGAGGCGCCGCAGAACGGGTGCAGTCTGCGCCCGCTGCGCGACGGACAGGAAATCTATCGCGGCAGGTCGACGCGCACGCACTGACTTGCGCCTCCGCACACGTGTATTATTTTAGCAATACAGTTGGAACGCCGTGGCATTGCCCCTATGCTTGGGCGCGGCAGCTTTGGAGGCATGAATGGCGAGCGAAACGGCGGTGCAGGAAGCGGACCTGGTGCTGACTCCGCCCGAGCCGGTGAAGACCGTGGCGCCCGAAAAGGCGGCGGGGCTGGTGCCGGTCGAGGATGCCAAGAAGACCGAGCTCGACAAGCGCGTCGACGGCTTCATCGACGATCTCGTCGCGCAGGACGTCAATTCGCCCGAGTTCGGCAAGCGCGTCGATGCGATCGCGGCGATGGGGCAGAAGGAAATCCGCGAGGCGGCGGGGCAATCGAACCGCTTCCTTGACCGCCCGGTCAAGGCGATGGGCAACGATACCGGCGTGGGCGCGGACCTTCTCGCGCTCCGCAAGACGGTCGAGGACCTCGATCCCGGCAAGAACGGCAAGCTGATCGGCGGGGGCGGCGGCTTCCTGCAGCGGCTGTTCGGCAGCGGGCTCACCCAATATTTCCGCAAGTACCAGTCGTCGCAGACGCACATCAACGGCATCCTCAAGAGCCTCGCCAGCGGCAAGGACGAACTCTTGATGGACAATGCCGCGATCGACACCGAGCGCGCCAATCTGTGGAACTCGATGGGGCGGCTGGAGCAGATGATCTATCTCTCCAAGGCGATGGACCAGAAGCTCGAGGACAAGGCAGAAGAGCTCGACGCGACCGACCCCGCCAAGGCCAAGGCGATCCGCGAGACCGCGCTCTTCTACGTCCGCCAGCGCACGCAGGACCTGCTGACCCAGATGGCGGTGACGGTGCAGGGCTATCTGGCGCTCGATCTGGTGAAGAAGAACAATGTCGAGTTGGTGAAGGGCGTCGACCGCGCCTCGACCACCACGGTATCGGCGCTGCGCACCGCAGTGACGGTGGCGCAGGCGTTGACCAACCAGAAGCTCGTGCTCGACCAGATCACCGCGCTCAACACGACGACCGCGGGGCTGATCGATTCGACCGGCGCGCTCTTGAAGAGCCAGTCGGCCGAGATCCACCAGCAGGCGGCGAGCGCGACGATTCCGGTCGAGACGCTCCAGCGCGCTTTCCAGAACATCTACGACACGATGGACGCGATCGACACCTTCAAGCTGAAGGCGCTCGACAGCATGAAGACGACGGTCAACACGCTCTCGAGCGAAGTCGAGAAGTCGAAGGGCTATATCGCGCGCGCCGAGGGCGCTGCGCAGAACCAGGTCTCGGGGGGCACGGAGACGTTCAAGCTGGAGGCGATGTAAGCGCGTGCCCACCGATGTCGACCAGTTGCTCAAGCGCAGCAACGACCTGATCGAGCGCGCCCGCGCGCGCACCGACGTGTCCGCGAAGCGATCGCGCCAGCATCGCGAGGCCGAAGTGATTCGCCGCGTCGGCCGGATCGCGGCTGCCGACGGCGTGATCGTCGTCGGCGCGATCGTCTTCGCGCTCGCCGTGATGCCGATCGGCATCATGGGGGCGATGCTGGTGGCGGCGTTGCTGGTCGCGGCGACCTTGCTGTTCGCAGTGATGCCGGCGAGTGCGCCGATCGCTGCCGAGAAGCTTGCCGAAGTGCCGCTGAAGGCGCTTCCGCGCACCACCGAGCGCTGGCTCGAGGCGCAGCGGCCCGCGCTTCCCGCGCCGGTGCGCGGGCTGGTCGATTCGATCGGGGTCAAGCTCGAGACGCTGAGCCCCCAGCTCGCGACGCTCGACGAGGCGCAACCCGCGGCGAGCGAAGTGCGCAAGCTGATCGGCGAGCAATTGCCCGAGCTGATCAAGGGCTATGCCCGTGTCCCCGAGCCGCTGCGCCGCGTGGAACGCAACGGGCTGACGCCCGACCAGCAGCTCGCCCAGGGGCTGCAGGTGATCGACGACGAGATCGCAGAGATGACCGCGCAGCTCGCGCAGGGCGATCTTGACAGCCTCGCCACGCGGGGGCGGTATCTCCAGATCAAATACCAGGGGGAGGAGACGGGGGGATGATCCGATATCCGGCCGCGGTCCTGTTGCTTGCGGCCGGGTGGATCCCCGCCGCCAATGCGCAGGCCGGCGACAATGCAGCGGTGCTTGCGTTGGTGCGCAACGCCTACGCGCTTTACGCTACCGGCAACGACACCGGCGCGGCCGAAGTGCCGATGACTGCGCGGCTCAAGGGCGCGCGCGACGAATGCTCCGCGCTTCAGGAGAAGATCGAGGCTGCGGATGGCGACGATTCGAGCTTTGGCGCTTGCAGCGAGGATTATGACGTCTTCTGTCAATGCCAGGACCTCGGAGGCGTCCAATGGGCGAAAATCCTCATCCAGACACGCTTCCCGGCGCCGGGCCGGGGCGAGGCGCTGATCGATTTCCAGCACGATGGTCAGCCGGACCTCAAGCTGCTCCTCGCCAAGACACCCAAGGGCTGGGAAGTCGACGATTTCTGGGAATATGCGCAGGCCGCAGACGGCAGCGAGGGATCGTATCGCAAGCGCGTGACCGCGAGCATCCAAGAGATGCGCGCGAAGCTCAAATTGCCGGCATGGAAGGAGCCGGGCCTCTAGCGGCCGATCCCGGCGATCGCGCGTTCGCGCAGCCGCTCGACCGCGGCTTCGTGGATGCCGGGCGTCGTGGCGAGCACGCCGAACGCCTCGGCCTTTGGCGTGTTGAAGCCGATCGGACGCCCGAGCGCGTCGCTCACCGTCGCGCCCGCCTCGCGTGCGATCAGCACCGCGGCGGCAATGTCCCACTCATTGCCCCAGCGGATCGTGGCGAGCAGATCGGCCTCGGCCGCGGCGACCATCGCGATGCGCAGCGCGATCGAATTGGGCTTGGCGACCATCACGAGGTCGCGGTCGACCTTCGAAAGCTGGTCGGCGGGGACGCGCGAGCCGGCTAGCCGGTCGCGCTCGGCAACTTCCAGACGCTCGCCGTTGCGCGTGGCGCCCCTGCCCGCCTCGGCGATCCAGACTTCGTCGCGCGCCGGCGCATCGAGCACGCCGATCGCCGGCTGGCCGTCCTCGACGAGCGCCACCGACACCGCCCAGCCGGGCCGCCCCCGGATATAGTCGCGCGTGCCGTCGATCGGATCGACCACCCACAGTCGCGACGCATTGAGCCGCTCGGCATTGTCCGCAGTCTCTTCGGAAAGCCAGCCGGCATCGGGAAGCAGCGCCGTGAGCCGGGTTCGCAGCAGCGCATCGACTTCGAGATCGACTTCGCAAACCGGGCTGCCGGGCACTTTCTCCCAGCGCTTGAAGTCGGTCTTCCAGCGCCTGATCGCCAGCGCACCCGCCTCGGCGGCGATGGCCGCCACTTCGGATGCAAGCTCAGTCACCGGCGATCGTCATGCCGTCGATGCGCAGGGTCGGCGCGTTGAGCCCGTAGCGAAACTCGAGATCGTTGGCAGGGGTGAGCGCGAGGAACATGTCCTTCAGATTGCCCGCGATCGTGATCTCGGAGACGGGCCGGGTGATCTCGCCATTCTCGATCAGGAAGCCCGCCGCGCCGCGGCTGTAATCGCCGGTCACGCCGTTGACGCCCTGCCCGATCAACTCGGTGACGAGTACGCCGCGCCTGATCTCGCCGACCAGGGTCTCGGGCGGGATCGCCCCCGCTTCCATATAGAGATTTCCCGGAGCGACTCCGGGCGCGCCGCCGATCCCGCGCGCGGCATGGCCAGTCGGCTCGAGCCCCAATTGGCGCGCCGAGGCGCTGTCGAGCCGCCAGGTCTCGAGCATGCCGTCGGCGACCAGCTTGAGTGGGAGCACAGGCAGCCCCTCGCCATCGAAGGGGCGGGAGCGCAAGCCCCTCGGGCGGTGCGGATCGTCGCAGATCGTCACGCCGCGCGCGAAGACCTGGCTCCCGAGCGATTCGAGCAGGAAGCTCGTCTTGCGCGTGATCGCGGCACCGTTGATCGCGCCGACGAAATGACCGAGCAGCCCCGACGAGACGCGCCGGTCGAACACCACCGGCATTGCCCCACTCGGCACCTTGCCGGGACCCAGCCGCGCGGCGGCGCGCTCGCC
>JAEWCK010000288.1 GCA_023390675.1 Pseudomonadota bacterium | reverse complement strand
CGTCCCAACCGCTCGGCCGCGGCGGCGAAGGCGCCGATCGGCTTGGCGAGGCGGTGCGCCAGCGCCCAGGCGAAGGGCGCGACCGCGGCGGCCGAAAGCACCAGCCACCACAGCACGAACCAGCGCCAGGGCTCGAACCCCTGGCTTGATCGGATCTGGACCCAGCTTCCGTCCGGCTGACGCATCGTCGCGGTGAAATCGCCGATCACCACGGTATCGCGCGCGGCCTGGACGGTGGAAGGCGGCGCGGCGCGCGGCGCGCTCGCGCGATCATAGACTTTCTCGCGCTGGAGGAAGGGCGCCGGGAAACCGATGCGTATGCGATCGACCTCGACTCCCATCGCCTTGGCGAGCGCAAGCTCGATACGCTCGCTGCGCGGATTCCAGGCGCGATCCTCGATGCTGGTCACGCGTCGCACGTCGAAATCCTCGCCGGGATCGCGTCCGGTCTCGAATCCGGCGGCGATCTGCCCGACGGTGTAGAGCCGCGCCGAGGGTGTCTGCACTGCGATCAGCAGCGCGAAGTTCATCAGCTGAACCACCGCGACGCAGATCAGCATGAGCAGGAAGACGCGCAGGAAGAGCGGCTTGCCGCGCACCCCGCGTCTCGCTTCGCTCATCCGCGGACGACGCGGGGCACGAACAGATAGCCCTCGTTGCGAACGGTGCGGATGATCTCGTCGCCGCTCGACCTGAGCTTGCGGCGCAGGCGGCTGACCTGCACGTCGATCGCACGATCATAGGCGTCCGAATCGGGCCCGCGCGCGGCGGCGAGCAAGGCCTCGCGGCTGAGCACGCGGCGCGGACGCTCGATGAACACGCGCAGCACCGCGAATTCGCCGTCGGTCAGATTGACCAGCACGCCCTCGGGATCGAACAGCTCGTGGCTGCCGAGGTCGATCCGCCAGCCCTCGAAGGTATAGACGTCGCCCTCTACAGCAGCGATCCCGCCGCGGCGGCGCAGCGCCGCGCGCACGGTCGCGAGGATTTCCCGCGGGCTGCACGGCTTGGAGAGATAGTGGCCGGCGCCGACCTCGAGCCCGAGGATGCGGTCCTGCTCCTCGCCCAATGCGCTCAGCAGCACGATCTCGGGCCCGTCGGCGCGTGCGATGCGGCGGCAGGCGGAGAGCCCATCCTCGCCCGGCATCATCACGTCGAGGATGACGAGATCGACGGGCGTTCGCGCAAGGATCTGGTCCATGTCGCGCGTGTTCGAGGCGGTCTCGACTCGGTAGCCGCGCGCGCCGAGGCTGTTGGCAAGCAGCACGCGGATGTCGTGATCGTCATCGACCACCAACAAGGTGGCCGAATCATCGGGGGGCGTAGCGGTGGCAAGCATGGGGTTGTTTCTACTATCTTTGCGTCTGGGATGTTGCGTCCATCTCAGCCGAGCCGCGTCGCGACGGGAAGCCCGCGCTTGAGCGTGAGCGTCACCGGCGTCCGCTCGGCGATCTCGGCGAGGCGCGCCCCCTGCTCCGCATCGACTCCGACGGGCCTGAGCACCCGTTCGATCTCGAGCGTCTCGCCGATCCCGTGAAGGTGGAGGTCCACCGCCACCGAATCAAGCGGCCAGCCCTTGCGGTCGGCGTACATGCGCAGCGTAATCGCCGTGCAGGCGCCGAGGCTGGCGAGCAGCAGCTCATAAGGCGCGGGCCCGGCGTCGCCGCCGCCATGCTCGGCGGGCTCGTCCGAAACGAGGCCGCGCGTCCCGAAATCGATGTGCGTCGCGTAGCGATCGCGGCCGATCGTGGCAGTGGCGTGAGTCATCGGCTGAGTCTAGCCGAGCCGGATGCGCCGTGCGACTCCCGTCAGCGGACCGCCCGCAGGACGGGCGCCGCGGCGGGTCCGCGGAGCAACGCGGCCAGCTCGCGCACCGGCAGTGCATGCGAATCGACCAGCCGGCTTCCCCAGTCGCGCGCCAGCTCGACCGCCTCCGCGGCGCTGTCGGCGAGGATCGAAGCGAAGGGGACGCGGATCCTCGGCCCGGCGAAGAGCTGCTCGGGCGAGGCGGCGAGCGCGGTCCGGAGCGGCCGGACGAACAATGCGCCAGCGACCTTCTCGACATAGGAAGCGGGCGACAGCCGTGCCCACCATGCGACTGCGAAGCAGCTGACACCGTGCGCGACGAGCACCACCGGCTCCTCGGCGAGCCGCACCGCCTCGTCGAGGCGCGCGGCCCACAGATTGCGTCCGCCGCCGCGCGCGCCGAGCTCGAGTATCTGCCCGGCATGGGCGAGCAGCTGGCGCGAGGGCGGATCGGCGCAGTCGTAGATGGTGAGGACGGGATAACCGGGATCGGGCAGAGCGGGCTTCGGCATCGCAATCTCCCTCGCGAGGAAGCGGGCACGTCCGGTCGCGACTCGGGGAGTGTCGCGCACGGCCACACCCCCCGTCGATCGAAGCTATTCCCATCCCTGCGCGGCGCAATCGCGCTTGCGCCGAAGTGCCGCGTGCGTGCGCCCAAGCCGGATCAGGCCGAGGCGGCGTCGATCGTGCGCGGCTCGGCCGGAGGCAGCCCGCCCGCCTTTTCCTGCGCCATCAGCTCTTCCTTGCGCGCAAGCATCGCGTCCCGCAGCGCAACGAGGTCGACATCGGTCTTGCGGCACTGGGCGAACATGCCCTCGCTCGGCCGCTCTTCTTCCTGGACGTGGTGCTCGATCTCCTCGGAAAGCACCTTGACCTTGGCGTCGTAAAATTCCTCGTCGGGGCTGCCGGCCTCGATGTCGTTGATCAGCACCTTGGCGCCGTCATGCTCGACATAGGATTCGTCGAGGATGTCCTGCTCGATCTTGCCCTCGAAAGCCGGGTAGAAGATCTCCTCCTCGATCATCGTGTGGATCTTGAGCTCGACGCAGATCTGATGCGCGATCTTCTGCTTGGCCGCAGCTCCGCTCGCGCCCTCGAACTTCTCGAAAAGCTCCTCGACCTCGCGATGGTCCGCCTTCAGCAGCGCAATCGCATCGGTATAGCTTTGATCCGCCATAAGAAATCTCCCTGCTTGCTCGACGCTGCAAAGCACCGGGCGGGCCGAAGTTCCGTAGATGGCTCGAATCAGCGTCGGAGCGCGATCGGGAGAAAGGGGCGGCTGGTGGAGCTGAGGGGAATCGAACCCCTGACCTCTGCAGTGCGATTGCAGCGCTCTCCCATCTGAGCTACAGCCCCGCCGCCGGTCCCGGGTGGCCCCGGGAGGCGCTCCATTAGCGACGTCGCCCCCCCAATGCAACACGCTTGCGCACTCTCGGTGAAGCGCTTGGCGGAAGCGGCGAACGGCACGCGATTCGCGGCATTTTTCGGAACCAACTGCGCCCCTCGACCGCTGACTCTCCAGCTCTAACCCACGTGAATCCGGAGAGGCTTTGATGGTCGACCGCTATTCCGAGGATCGTTTTTTCGGTCCCGAGGATCAATACCAGGTGAGCGAGGCGCCGCGCCCGCGTTTCCAATATTCCAGCGCGCGCGATTATGCCGCCGCGGGGGAGATGGACGAGCGCGGCTGGCGCGGAGGCGATCGCGGCCGTTATCGCGACTATCGCCGCGACGATGCACAGCGCACTTATGGCGAGGGCCGCCGTTACGAAGGCCGCTATGGTGCCGGCCGGGACCGCGGCTTCTTCGAGCGCGCGGGCGACGAGGTCCGCTCGTGGTTCGGCGATGAGGAGGCCGAGCGCCGCCGGGAGCGCGACATGCGCTATGACGACCGCATGGGCCGCGACGAACGCCGGCGCTACGGCCCCGACGATCATTATCAGGCGTGGCGGCGCCAGCGGATCGACGAGCTCGACCGCGACTATGACGAATATCACCGCGAGAATGCCGAGCGCTTCCACAACGAGTTCACCAATTGGCGCACCGAGCGCCAAGGCCAGCGCGACAGCCTGCGCCGGGTGAGCGAGCATATGGAAGTGGTGGGATCGGACGGCGCGCATGTCGGCAAGGTCGACAAGGTGCGCGGCGACCGCATCATCCTGACGAAGAGCGACGCCGATGCCGGCGGGCATCATCATTCGATCCCGTCGCGCTGGGTCCAGTCGGTCGACGACAAGGTGGTGCTGCGCAAGACCGCCGAGGAAGCGCAGAATGCCTGGAAGGATGAGGAGCGCTCGGGCGCCTTCTTCGGCTCGGGTCGCGAAGATCGCGACGAGCGCGACTGGCGCGGCGAGCACAATCTCAACCGGAGCTTTCCGGGCACCTATTGAGGCAATATCAGACGTGAGCAGAACTGGGCCCGGGAGTCGTTCCCGGGCCCATTTTTTGCCTCAGCCCGCGAGGAACGCATCGAGCGCCTTCGAAAACGCCTCGGGCTGATCGAGCATCACGAAATGGCCGCTGTCGCCGACACCGACGAGCGTGAGCTTCGGCGTGCCGGCATATTCGTTACGATAGAAGCCGAGCGTCGATTCCTCGCCGCGCGACGGCACCCACGGCACAATCACGGTGACGGGCGCAGTGACCTTCGCCATGTCGGGGCGCAGATCGGTGCTCAGATCCTCGTAGAGCGACTGGCCGGTGACGCGCGGATCGGCGCCCGCGATCCACTCCGCCACCTTGGCGCGCGATTCGGGCTTGAGCGCCTGCCCCGCCGCGATCGCCTGATTGGCTGCCGGATCGGCGGGCTTGCCGTACGCGGAGGCCATCTGGTCGCGAAGCGCCGCGGCCTGGGGCGCGACGGTCGCCACGGTCGAGCCGGGGAAGAAGGCCGAGCCGACAAAGGGCAGCGCATCGACGATCAGCGCCTTGCCGACATCGCCGGGATGCGCCCTGGCGAGCATCAGGGTGAGCAATCCGCCCATCGAATGGCCGCCCACCGCAGCGCCCTGAAGCTTGCGATCGGTGATCAGCTTGTGAAGGTCGGCGACGACGCCATCGAGGATGCCGGGCGCGAGGTTCCCCGTCGCGTCCGACCCGCCGAAGCCGTTGAGCTGGACAAGATAGACGGTGTGGGACTTGGCGAGGTTTGGCGCGACGCCGTCCCACACCGCGCGCGGGCTCGACAGGCCGGGGATCAGGATCACCGGGCTGCCCTTGCCGGTCACCTGCACCGAGATGTGCGCCAGCTGGATCGTCTCGGCGGCGGGCGCGACGGCGGCGCAGGCATGCTGCGGACCGAGGATGGCGGGGATGCTCGCGGTGGCGAGCAGGGCGAAGGCGATACGTCCAATCATGTCAGGTCTCCTGTTTGAATTGAGGTCAACGGCATTTGCGGGCGGCGGCGGCCGCCTCGTCGGCGATCTGGTCGGCGGCGGCGGGATCCATCGGGCCGAACAGCGGGTCCTTGCCGAGGCTGTGCCCCAGGCCCGGATGGACGATCAGCGTGGCGCGATCGCCCAGCCATCGGCGCGCGATCAGCTCCTGCAACGCAGGGGGCGTCTGCGAGTCGGTCGTGCCCCAGTGATAATAGACCGGCACTCCGGCCCAGCGCCCGAGCAGCTGCGCGGTCACGGCGCCGTCGGTGAACCAGCTCTTCCACCAGCTCGACTTCGCCATCGGCGTCTGCGCGTTGGGATAGGGCGCGGCATCGTCCAGCGCGAGCGCGTCGGCCCTCGCCTTTTCGTACATCGCCTTCTGGACCGTGTGGACGCTCTCGATCTGCGCCCTGGTCCAGGCGACGCGATCGGGCGGGAGCAGCGGATCGAGCAGATTGGCGAAGGAGGACGGCGTCTCGCGCCAATGCGCCTCGACCTCGGCCTGCGTGGTCAGCCCGTCATGATCCGTGTCCATAGCAGTCAGCGAAAAGGCGTCGCGCTCCATCATCTGCCAACGGATCGTCTCCATGGGGCTTGCCGCGGCGGCGCCCATTCCGATCACCGCGAGCGGCGCGGGCGCCCCCGACGCGGCGAGCCGCGAGATGTGGAGTGTGCCTTCCGAATGGCCGAACAGGATGACGCATTTAGCGCCCAGCCCCGCCTTCGCCTTCGCCCAGGCATAGACCGCCGCCAGATCCTCGCGCTGGCTGTCGACGGTCGAGCTGCCCGACACCGGCTTGTCGAGCCGTTCGTCGCCGGTCTTGCCCCAATTGACGCCGCGCCGATCGTAGCGGACCGCGGCGAGCCCGCGGGCGACGAAGCGCTTGCCCAGCTCCTTGAACAAAAGGTCCTCCGGCGTGCCCGTCTTGCCGAAGCGCACGTCGCGGTCGAAAAGCCCGGTGCCGGCGGACATCACCACTGCGACGCGCGGCGTGCCCGCCGGGAGATCGGCCTGGCCGTGGATCGGGGTTCCGTCGTGCGAAGCGACGGTGAAGGGCTTGGCGGGCGGTTCCTGCGGTGCGGTCTGCGCGAGCGCGGAGGCCCCGGCGACGCCGATCGCCGTGGTGAGCAACATACGAAGATACATGACGGTCAGCCCTTCGAAGGGTTGGTGAAGATGTCCTCGATCGCCATTCCGAAGACGCCGGCGATCTTGAAGGCGAGCGGGAGCGAGGGGTCGTAGCGGCCGGTCTCGATCGCGTTGACGCTCTGGCGCGAGACCTCGAGCCGTTCGGCCAGGTCCTGCTGGCTCCACGCCCGCTCGGCGCGGAGCACGCGGAGGCGGTTGTTCATGCCTCGCCTCCCTTGAGGCTGCGCACCGAGAAGAAGCATTGCGCTACGCCCATTCCCATGCACCACAGGATATAGGCCCAGTAAGCAGGCATGTGCGGCAGTTGCCCTGCTTCCTCGAGGAAGCCCCAGACCGAGGTGACCGCGAGCATGAAGCCGGTGCCGGCCAGCGAGGCCATGGCGACGCGGTGGCGAAGATATTCGTCGGTCTCCTCGACGAAATAGAGTCCCATCACGACGATCGAGACGACCAGCGCGAGCGCGGGCAGGAGCGCCAGCGCGGTAAGCGCCAGCCCCTGCGGATGATAGTGCCGGTCGATCCACGTCGTCCCGAGGATCGCGACGACATAGAAGAGCATCGTGGGGATGAAGCGCTGCGTATAGCGCTTGCCCGCGGCCGTATGGCTCCATTGCCCCTGCATCATGTGTCAAGCTCCCTTGCGAATCAGTCAAGCGAGCTTTACTTCAGCGGGTACGGACGTGTCAAGCGAGCTTTGCATAGTGCAAAGTCAGCTGGACAAATCTAAGGAATCGCCGCGTTTAGTGGCTCAGCGGCCTATAGATACGTGCGCTACGAAGTGGCGCTGACCGCGGGCGCGGGCGGGTGTGCGGCTGGCGCCTCTCGGGACACGAAATACATTGCCGCTCCCAGCGCAGCGGTTGCGAGCAATTGGAAGATTACCGGTCCGTGGCGGACAAAATCGCGCGCTCTATCCCACTTACGCTTCTGCCGCATCGACACGATCGAAAACACTTTGGGCAATACCAGGTTCTCAGCCCTGCTGAGCATATGGTAGAAATGGTCGGAATCCCGTTCAGCGGCGCAGAAATTGATCCAGACCCACCAGCAATGCAGAGCCACAGCGCCAAACCAACAAGCTAATAGCCAGTGTTGGGGAAAAGGCTTGGAATACACAATGCCCGCCGCCAGCAACGCCCAGATGCCAAGCGATACCCGCCATTCCATCACCATACGTTTGTCCCGACGCTCTGCTCGGAATTGCGCGAGCGCCATTATCGCGTCGAATTGTTCCTTGTCGTGCATATCCCTCTCCCCACACGGATAGGATATCGCTCGCGGATTAGCTAAGGAAGTCCACGCACAATCTTACGCTGATGTCTCGGGCGCCAGCGGGGCATTACTCGATGCGCGTGATGCGGCGCTGATTATTCGGGCGCCGTTGGAGGGTTGGAATCGAGATGCCAGCCGCGACCGTCGCGATACATCGGTTTGCCGCAACCCTTGCACCACGAATGAAAATTCTCGCCGTCGCTCCAGGCGCGGCCGCCGCTTCGCCGATGTTGCCCGAACAGGCACGCGATGCGCTGCAAGACGTGGATCATGCCCCACCCCCTTTCCGGGGGAATGCTGGGCGTGTTTAAGGTTTATGTCCAGCCTATTTCAGGACTCCGAAGCGCCCCGGCGCGCCAGCTCCGCCACCATTTCGGCGGCGAGCTGGCTGAGCGTATCGTCGCGCGCGCCCATCACGGCGATGCGGTCGCCGGGCCGCGCGTTGGCGACGAGATGCGCGGCAGCAGCAGCGCGGTCGGGAATGTGGAGCGCCTGCGCCCCGGTGGCCGCGACGTCGGCGACGATGTCCGCGCTCGTCACTTCGCGCGACGTGGTGCCGCCCTGATAGACCGGATCGGGGAGCACGAGCAGGTCGTCCCTCCCCAGCTTTTCGGCGAACATCGCGACGAGATCGGCGCGCATCACCTTGAGCGGGCCATAGCCGTGCGGTTGGAACAGGAGGAGCAGCCGCCCGGGAAAGGCGTGGAGCGTATCGAGCGTGGCGGCGATCTTGTCCGGGTTGTGCCCGAAATCGTCGATCACCGCGACGCCGCCCGCCTCGCCGACCAGGTCGAAGCGTCGGCGCAGGCCGTTGAAGTCATGCAGCGCGCGCGCGGCCTCGGCGAGGCCGATCCCCGCGGCGACCGTCGCGCCCAGCGCCGCGAGCGCGTTCGAGACATTGTGCCGGCCGGGCACCTGCAGCCGCACGGTGATCGGCGCCCCGCCGGCATGCACGACGTCGAACGAGACGCCGAAGCGCTCCTCCTCGATATGCGTTGCCATCAGGTCCGCAGGCTTGCCGATCGCGAAAGTCAGCAGCCGCTCGGGCGGCAGCGTCATCGCCAGCGCAGCGCCTTCGCCGTTGTCGAGATTGACCACCGCCTTGCCCGCCTTGGCGATGAACGCGCCGAACAGGTCGATCAGTCTCTCCATCGGCATGTGATCGAGGCTGACATTGTTGAGCACCGCGACCTTGGGCCAATAGAGCGCGATCGAACCGTCGCTCTCGTCGATCTCGCTGACATGCACCCCGCCTGCCCCCACCAGCGAGCTGGCGAAGGGCGTGGCGGGTCCGGCGAAATTCTTCATCACCGCGCCGTTCATCACCGTGGGATCGCGGCGGAGCACATGCAGAATCCAGCCGATCATGCCCGTGACAGTCGATTTTCCGCTCGTCCCCGCGACGCCGATCGACAGCGGGGCGGCGTTGAACAGCTCGGCGTTCAATTCGGCGCGGCTCATCCGCGCGCAGCCGAGCTCGGCGGCGCGGACCATGTCGGGCACGCTCGCCTCGACCGCGGCCGAGGCGACGACGATCTGCTCGGACGAAGTCACGCCGCTGCCGTCCTGCGCGAACAATGCGATGCCGAGGTCGCGCAACGCATCGAACTTGGCGGGAAGCCTGCCCGAATCGAGGCTGCGGTCCGATCCGGCGACCTGCGCGCCCTGCCCGGCGAGGATCATCGAGAGCGGCATCATGCCCGATCCGCCGATGCCCACGAAGAAGTAAGGTTTGCGATGCTCCATCGCCTCGCGCTATCGGCAATTCATTGGGTGGGAGCAAGGCGCATGCGCATCGGAGTGGTGGCACCGGCACGGACCGTCAGCAGGGAATCCTCGCTGCGGCTCTCTGCGTTCATGGCGCTGACCTATCCCGACCACGAGATCGTGTTCCACCCGCAATGCTATCTCGAGGCCGGGCATTTCGCCGGCACGGACGACGTCCGCGCCGCGGCCTTTCTCGAATTCGCCAATGATTCGGCCTTCGACGCGATCTGGTTCGCGCGCGGCGGCTATGGCTCGAACCGCATCCTCGACATGGCGATGCCGCAGCTCGGCCCCGCCGCCCGGCACAAGACCTATATCGGCTTCTCCGACATGGGCTTCATGCTCGGCGCGCTCTATGCCGCGCGCGTGGGCCGCCAGGCGCACGGATCGATGTCGTCGGGGCTCGGCCAGAACGATGTCGGCACGGCCGAAGGCTGGGTGCTCGGCTGGCTGATCGACGGCGACAAGCGCGGGCTCGAGCCCGGCCTCGCCGACGGCCGCCCCGCCGCAGCGTTCAACCTCTCGATCCTCAACGCCTTGATCGGGACCAAGTACCTGCCCGACCTGACGGACCACGTCCTCTATATCGAGGAAGTCGACGAACCGCTGTATCGGATCGACCGGATGCTTTTCCAGATGGCGCACGCGACCCAGCTCAAGGGAGTCGCGGGCGTCCGACTGGGCGCCGTCACCGCGGTCAAGGACAATGGCGAGGCCGAGGGCAATTACAATTTCGGCGAGACGATCGACCAGATGATCGTCCGCTGGTGCCACGACATGGGTGTGCCTTATCTCGGCCGCGCCGAAATAGGGCATGTCCGGCTCAATCGCGTGGTGCCGTTCGGGCTGATCTAACGCCCTGTTAACCACGTCGTGCGATTCCCTGCGCCCAAAGGGGACCGCACATGACGCTGCACCGCATCGACTTCACGCCCGATTTCATTGCGCATCTGCGCCTGCTCGGGGTGCGCGGTATCGTGCCGGGGACATGGGCGGTCGACAGCGACACTTTGGTCGAGGCGCCGGTCAATCTCGCCTGCGCCTATCTGTGGGACACGCCCGTCGCGATCGGCGCCTTTACCTATCTCGGCCACGAGTCGCAGCTCGCGCAGACGCGGGTCGGCCGCTATTGCTCGATCGCCAAGCTCGTCCAGATCGGGCTCGACCGCCATCCGACCGAATGGCTGACGACCTCGGCGCTCGCCTTCATGCGTTACGACGCGTTCGAAGCGCCCTTCCGCGACGACGATCTCGACTGGGAACGCATGCTGCCGGTCGCCGACAAGGGCGAATCCGCCACGCGCACCACGACGATCGGCAACGATGTCTGGATCGGCAGCGGCGCCGTCGTGCGTGACGGCGCGACGATCGGCGACGGCGCGGTGATCGGCGCCAACGCCGTGGTGACTCGCGACGTGCCGCCTTATGCGATCGTCGCCGGCGCGCCCGCGCGGGTGATCCGCATGCGCTTCCCCGATCCGGTGGTGGAGCGACTGCTCGCGGTGCAATGGTGGCGCTACAACATCCTCGAGCTCGACATCGACCTGACCGACCCGATGCGCGCGCTCGACAAGGTCGAGGAGCATGTCGCGACCGGGCTCGAGCCCTATGCGCCCGAGCCGCTCAATCTCGTCGCCGAGGCGCGCCGCTTCCGCAAGGCGCAGAAGCTGCTCAGGGCCGCCTGATCCAAAGGTGGATCATCCCTGCGAAGAGGTGCGGATGGCGTGCCTCGATCGCGTCCCACCCCGCAAGGTCCAGCGGATCGGCAGGGAACGGCGCACCCGGAGGCGTTTCGATCCGCAACAGCTCGAGCCCCGCAACCGCGAGTATCGCGCCGATCTCCGGCAGCCGATACCAATGTTCGTGCGCATGGAAGGCGAGGTCGCGGCAACCGCTCAGCGTGTAGAAATCATCGCTCTCGGCGAGCCGCGCGAGCGGATCGCCGGCCGGCAATGCGAGCACGTGGCGGCGAAAGGCGCGGATGCCCTCGGGCGTGGCGGCGAAACCATGCTCCGCGATCGCGCGATGCGCCTCGCGCACCCATGCTCGCGCACGTTCGCTGTAGAGCGCGATCCGGAGCACCCCGCCCGGCCGGGTGACACCGGCAAGCGCCGTCAGCCCTGCGGCGGGGTCGGCCATATGGTGGAGGACGCCGGTGCTGCTCACCATCGCGAAGTCCCGGCCGAGCGCGGCCACGTCGAGGATGTCGCCCTGGATGAAGCGGACGGCGACGCCGAGCGCGCGCGCCACGCGCTGGCCGTGGGCGAGGCTCGCGGCGCTGAGGTCGAGCGCAGTGACGCGCAGCGACGGATCGGTGCGCGCGAGGTCGATCGGCTCGAATCCCGTCCCGCACCCGGCCACCAGCACCTCGAGCGGCCCCAATTGCGGTGCGCCCAGCGCGGCAAGCAGTTCCCCCACCGATCGCTGCTCCGGCGCGGGCGGCGCGCGCCAGCGCGGATAGGGATTGGCCTCATATTGCGCGCGGACGGCGTCCGAGACTCCTCGCTCGCCTTTCCTCACGGGAGAAAGAGAAGGCAGGGCTTCAACCAGCCTGCGCTCTTCGGCGATCTCGGCCGCGGCTTCGGGAGGAACGCCCAGTCCCTCTCCACCCCATGCATATTCGCTCGCAAATGCCTGCGCCGCGAGCGCCGCGCGGAGCGCTTCGGGCAGCTTCTGTCCCGCCAGCCACACCAGCCGCGCTTCCATCGCCGGATCGACATTGATGCAGCGCGTGAGGAACGCGATCCAGAGCGGGTCCTCGGCCACCGCCGGTTCGGGATAATGGAGCAGCAGCACCCGCGCCGTCACCCGCGCGAGCATCTGCGGATCGACCGCTGGCGAAGCGAGGCAGGTACGCAAGTCGCTGTCGAGCTTCGGATGCCAGCCGCTCGGGGAAACGCCGGCGATCAGCGCCGCATAAGGCGCGGCCGCATCCTCCGGCGCGAGATCGAGCGCGCGGCTCAGCGCCTGGAGCGCGCGGCCCCGCTCGCCGGCGCGCGCGAGTTGCTCCGCCGCCGCGAGCAGCCGCGCCGCTTCAGCGTGCAATGCGCCCCACGCGCACCAGCACCCCGTCGGGGTCGCTCACGGCGAACTCGTACATGCCCCAAGGCTTGAGATGCGGCGCACCCGCCTCGATGATCAGCTCGCGCACCCGGGCGGCGACGGCGTCGACATCCTCGACATAGAGATACAGCCCGAACGGATTGTGCGGGGCCTGGAGCGCGGCCATCTCCTGCAGCCTGAGATGCAGGTCCCAGCCCTTGCCGTCGCTCAGGATGCGATAATGGCCGTGGTCGCTGACCAGCACGAAACCGAGCCGCTCATAGAAGGCCGTGCTGCGCGCAAGATCATGGCAAGGCAGGATCGCAGCCACGCGATGTGCATCGGTCATACGGCTTGCCTATATTGCATGCGCGAAGGCATAAGCCGCGCTCCGATCATTCCCAAGCAGAAAGACCCGATCCCGTGTCCGAGATGTTCCGCATAACGCTGCCCGACGGTTCCGTCCGCGAGGTAGCCCCGGGGACTACCCCGGCGGACATCGCCGCGGCGATCGGTCCGGGGCTCGCCAAGGCCGCGCTCGCCGCGCGCGTCGACGGCGAGCTGCGCGACATCGGCCGCCCGTTCGAGGGCGACGCCAATCTCGCGCTCGTCACCTCGAAGGACGAGAAGGACGCGCTCGAGCTCGCCCGCCACGATTACGCGCATATCCTCGCGGAAGCGGTGCAGAACCTGTTCCCCGGCACGCAGATCACTTTCGGCCCGGCGACCGACGACGGCTTCTATTACGACTTCGCGCCCAGGGACCGCCCTTTCACCGAGGAGGACCTGCCGGCGATCGAGGCGGAGATGCGCAGGATCATCGCCAGGGACGAGCCGCTGATCCGCGAGGTCTGGTCGCGCGCCGATCTGATCGATCGCTGGACGAAGCAGGGCGAGAGCTTCAAGGCCGAATGGGCGAAGGAGCTTCCCGAAGGCGAGGAGCTGACCGTCTATCGCGCGGGCAAAGGCGACGACGCATGGCTCGACATGTGCCGCGGCCCGCACCTCGCCTCCACCGGCAAGGTCGATCCCAACGCCTTCAAGCTGACGCGCGTCTCGGGCGCCTATTGGCGCGGCGACCAGAAGAACGCGATGCTTTCGCGCATCTACGGCACCGGCTGGCTCAACAAGAAGCAGCTCGACGAGCATCTGACGCGGCTTGAGGAAGCCGCCAGGCGCGACCACCGCAAGCTTGGGGCCGAGATGGACCTCTTCCACCTCCAGCAGGAAGCGCATGGCAGCGTCTTCTGGCACCCCAATGGCTTCGTCATCTGGCGCGCGCTCGAGGCCTATATGCGCCGCGCGATCGACGCCGCAGGCTATCAGGAGGTCAAGACCCCGCAGGTGATGGACGCGCGCCAGTGGGAGCAGTCCGGCCACTGGGGCAAATACCGCGAGAACATGTTCGTCATCCCCGACGAGATTCCGAACGTCGAGGAGGAAGGCCCGCTCGTCTCGGACGAGGCCGAATGGATGGCCTTGAAGCCGATGAACTGCCCCGCGCACATCCTGATTTTCAAGCAGGGCATCAAGTCGTATCGCGACCTGCCCTTGCGCCTCTATGAGAATGGCTGCTGCCACCGCAACGAGCCGCATGGCGCGCTGCACGGCCTCATGCGCGTCCGCCAGTTCACCCAGGACGATGCGCACATCTTCTGCCGCGAGGACCAGATCGTCGACGAGGTCCAGGCCTTCTGCCGCCTCGCCGACCGCATCTATCGCGACTTCGGCTTCAAATACGCGATCAAGCTGGCGCTGCGTCCCGACAATCGCTTCGGCGCCGACGAGATGTGGGACCAGGCCGAAGCCGAGCTGCGCGACGCCGTGGTCCGCGCCGGGCTCGCGACCGACGAATATGGCTGGGAGGAGCTGCCGGGCGAAGGCGCCTTCTACGCGCCCAAGCTCGAATGGCATTTGACCGACGCGATCGGCCGCACCTGGCAGGTCGGCACCATCCAGTCGGACCGCGTGCTGCCCGAGCGCCTCGATGCGTCCTATGTCGGCGAGGATGGCGAGCGTCACCGCCCGGTGATGCTCCACCGCGCGATCTTCGGCAGTTACGAGCGCTTCATCGGCATCCTGATCGAGCATTTCGCCGGCCGCCTCCCCGCCTGGCTCGCGCCGACCCAGGCCGCGGTCGCGACGATCGTCTCGGACGCCGACGACTATGCGAAGGAAGTGGCGGCGAAGCTCGCCGCGGCGGGCATCCGCGTAGAGACCGACCTGCGCAACGAGAAGATCAACTACAAGGTCCGCGAGCATTCGGTCGCCAAGGTCCCCAATTTGCTCGTCGTCGGCAAGCGCGAGGCCGACGAAGGCACCGTCGCTTTGCGCGTGCTGGGCTCGCAGGGGCAGGAGATGCTGGGCCTCGACGAAGCCGTGGCGAGGCTTGCGCAAGAGGCGCTTCCGCCCGATATGCGGTAGCATCCGCGCCACAGTGCGCGGTATTTTCGGCGGGGCGGCGCGACCGGGCTACCGGATCGCGCTTTCCTGCGTTATTAGCCCGTCCCGAGAAAAGCACAGGAGCTACTCTTATACGTCCTCCCAT
>JAEWCK010000273.1 GCA_023390675.1 Pseudomonadota bacterium | reverse complement strand
CCCGATCACCTCGTCAGGGCAGGGTCCACTTCTGGTTGGCCGGTACCGGGCTGACGCACGTCCACAGGTGCACGACGGTGCTGTCCGCGGAGTTGTTGCCCGACACGTCCAGACACTTCCCGGACTGCGGGTTGCGCAACGTCCCGTCCGCGTTCGGCGCCCAGTTCTGCGCCCCCGACCCGTTGCACGTCCACAACTGGATCTTCGTCCCGTCCGCGCTACCACCACCGGACACGTCCAGACACTTACCGAACGCCCGCAACGTCTGACCGTTGCGCGTCCACGTCTGCGCCGCGGTGCCGTTACACGTGTACAGCTGGATCTGCGTACCGTCCGCGGTCGCACCCGAACGCACGTCCAGGCACTTACCGGCCAGACCCTTGACCGGGCCGACCCCGCCGCTGCCGGTGGTGAACGTGAAGCTGTCCAGGTCGAGCAGCGCGGCCGTGCCGGTCCCGGCGAACGTCACGTACAGCGACGTCGTGCCGGCCGGCGGGCTGGTGATCGGCACGGTGACGGTCGTGAACGTCTCCCACGAGCCGGTGACCGGGATCGTGGCGGAGCCGATGACGGTGCCGGTCGGTGAGCCGGTGCGGAACTGCACCGTGCCGCCGGTGCCGCCGGACGAGGCCCGGACCAGCACCGAGGTGGCGTTGTTCACCTTGTACGGGTCGAAGGAGATCCAGTCGCCGTTGTGGATGTCACCGACCGTCTTGCCACCCTCGGCGGTGGTCTTGGTGAACGTGTTGATGCCGGAGGACGTCTTGAAGTGCTCCGCCTGCCGGTGCCGGGGTTGCAGGATGTTCTGGGCGTGCGTGGTGAGCCCGCCCTTGTCGGTGTACTGCGCGTCGAAGATCGGGAAGATGTTCGCCGCGTCGTCGTGCTCACCGTCCACCGGGATGGTGATCGTGCCGGAGCACCCGGTCTGCGAGGTGATCTGGTGGGCGTGCTGGTCGTGGCCGAGCACGTAGGTCATGGTGACCTTCGTGCAGTCGATCGTGCCGTCCTCCGGGTCGGTGACCGTGACGCTCCACGGCACGCTGTCACCGAAGGACACCAGCTGCCCCGACGCCGGCGCGTTGATCGTCACGGTCGGCGCGGTGTTGCCGACGCTGATCAGCACGCTGGACGTGGCCGGGGCGTTCTGGTTGTCCCGCACCGTGAGCGTCGCCGTGTACGTGCCGTTGGTGGTGTAGGTGTACGACGGGTTCGCCGCGGTCGAGTCCTGGGTGCCGTTGCCGTCGAAGTCCCACGAGTAGGTCAGCGGGCCGCCCTCGGGGTCGCTGGAGCCGGCGGAGGAGAACGCCACCGTCAGCGGCGCCGCGCCCGAGGTCCTGTTCGCGCTCGCCACCGCGGTCGGCGCCCGGTTGCCGCCGCCCACGTAGTCGTAGCGGTACAGGGCCGAGTTGGCGTCGCCGTTGAAGTAGCCGGTGCCGTAGTCCAGGACGTACAGGGCGCCGTCGGGCCCGAACTGCATGTCCATGACCTGCTTGCCGTTCCACGGGAACGTGTCGATCGCGCCGCGGGTGCCGTCGCTGTTGACCACGATCGGCTTGATCCAGCCCCGGCCGAACTCGCCGGCGAAGAACATGCCGTTGAACGCCGCCGGGAACTTCGTCGCCGACGGGTTCGCCGCGTCGTAGCGGTACACCGGACCGGCCATCGGCGACTCGGAGCCGCTGCCGAACTCCGACGGGCTGCCCGCGTCGCCCGCGTAGCGGATCCAGGCGGGACGCGCCGCGGGCAGGGTGCCCAGGCCGGTGTTGCGGAACGAGTTGTTCGTCGGTCCGCCCGCGCAGTTGTACTTCGGCCCGGTGCTGTTGGTGGCGAAGTCCCACTCGTTGTAGGTCTCGTTCGTGGTGTTCGTGCCGGTGCAGTACGGCCAGCCGTAGTTGCCCGGCGAGGTGATCCGGTTGAACTCGACCTGGCCCGACGGGCCGCGGTTGGCGTTCGTGGTGCCGGCGTCGGGACCGTAGTCACCGACGTAGACCACGCCGGTCGCCTTGTCCACGCTCATCCGGTACGGGTTGCGGAAGCCCATCGCGTAGATCTCCGGCCGCGTGCCCGCCGTGCCGGGCGCGAACAGGTTCCCCGCCGGGATGCTGTACGTACCGTTGGCGTTCACCTTGATCCGCAGGATCTTGCCCCGCAGGTCATTGGTGTTACCGGCGGAACGCTGCGCGTCGTACGCCGGGTTACGGTTGGTGCGCTCGTCCAGCGGCGAGTACCCGGCGGAGTCGAACGGGTTGGAGTCGTCGCCCGTGGACAGGTACAGGTTCCCGGCCGCGTCGAAGTCGATGTCACCGCCGACGTGGCAGCAGATGCCCCGGTTGGCCGGCACGTCCAGGATGTTGACCTGGCTGCTCATGTTGACGGTGAAGTTCGCGTTGAGCGTGAACCGGGACAGGCGGTTGACCCCGGTCCACGTCGCCCAGGTCGCATCCGTACCCGTCGCCGGGGCGTCGCCGGCGGGAGTGTTCAGCGGCGGCGCGTAGTACAGGTAGATGTAGCGGTTGGTGGCGAAGCCCGGGTCGGCCGCGACGCCCTGCAAGCCTTCCTCGTCGTGCGTGTAGACGGGGATGTTGCCGATCACGGACGTGGTGCCGGCGGCGTCGGTACGGCGCAGCGTGCCGTTGCGGGCGGTGTGCAGCACCGAGCGGTCCGGCAGCACGGAGATGGTCAGCGGCTCGCCGACCTCGGGCTCGCCCTTGGCGAGGGTGACCTGCTGGAAGTCGGCCGGATTGATGGCCGCCGCGGCCGGTGCGGCCTGGACGACCAGGGCGCCGACGCTCGCGCTGACAAGAAGCAGGGCGGCACCCATCGGCCGCCATCGATGACGTGAGGGTAGTAGGTTCACTGTGTCCCTTCCTGACTGAACGTGCCAGGCAGGGCGCGCGCCGCCGCGCCGGATGCCGTGTGCCTCCGCAACCCCGGGGATGACCATCGATGCATCCACTGCCGACGGATACATTGATGAAACACTCCGGTGTCGTGGGGGACACACTAGGAGCTTCGAACCAACCTGTCCACACTTTCCGATGCCTTGGCACGAACTTTTGCTGGACAGACCAAAAGTGACCGTGCACTCCAGGCGGCGGTGGACTACGAGCTGCCCGGGATCAGCAGGGGGCGCGCCACGCGCCGAGGTCCTGCTTCTTCTTCATCGAGGAGAAGCGCAGGGCGGTCGTCTTCGGGCAGAACTTGGCGGGGTCGACGTCGTACTCGACGTGGAAGACCGGCTTGCCCGCGGCGATGAACACCTTCAGCGTGTCGCACTCGTCGTAGTGGGCGCACTCCTCGTTGACCGCGAAGTCGAACGCCGGCTCCAGGGCGCGGGCCTGCTCGACGTCGTTCTTGAGGCCGACGCCGAGGCCGTGGCGGTGCGCGAGGTCGGCGACGCGCCGGTTGAACGTCAGCTGGTCCTCGGCGGTGAGCGGGAAGCCGCTGTTGTTGGCGTACCCGTCGACGTTGTCGGGCTCGACGGCGTCGAAACCCTTGTCCTTGCACACCTTGAACCGGGCGGCGAGCAGCGGCTCAAGCGTGTCCCAGCGGCGGATGTCGAGCCACTTCTCCCCCGGCCAGCCCTCCAGGCCCTTGCCGCGCACCGACTCGGGGAACTTGCCGGCGTCGGCGCGGAAGTCCTCGTGGGCGCCGACGTTGACGTAGCAGATGACCCGGCGGCCCGCGGCCTTCAGGCGGGCGACCTCGGCGGCGGAGGTGGTGACGGCGTCGACGTCGTACACGTCGACGGCGACGGACGTGTCGAGGGCGCCGGTCAGCTGCCACTGCC
>JAEWCK010000184.1 GCA_023390675.1 Pseudomonadota bacterium | reverse complement strand
CTTCGAGCCGCTGTCCGACGCCAACATCAACGTCGACATGATCGTGCAGAACATCGCGCATTCGGCGGGGTCGACCGACGTGACCTTCACGGTGCCGTCCGCCGAGCTGGCCCGCGCGCTCGACGTGCTCGAAAAGGCGCACGACACGATCGGCTATGCCGAGTTGCGGCACGATACGCGCGTCGCCAAAGTCTCGATCGTCGGTGTCGGGATGCGCAGCCATGCGGGCGTCGCGGCGACGATGTTCAAGACGCTGGGCGAGCGCGGGATCAACATTCAGGCGATCACCACCTCGGAGATCAAGGGCGCGGTGCTGATCGACGAGGACGAGACCGAGCTTGCGGTGCGAATCCTCCACACCGCCTACGGCCTCGACTCGGAAGACGCAGCGGCCTGAGCCGCGATCCTCAAGCGGACATGATTTAGTCGCGGTGCTGCCGCACCGGCGCGGCACGGGTTCTTGCGGCGCGGGGCGGTCCCGTGCCGTGTCGATCCCGGGGACCGAGCTCCCGCATGCGTCTGTCCCTTCCGGCACGGCTTCGTGAACCGCTCGGGCGGCGGAGCGCTTCGTTGCTGCTCGCCCTCGCGGTCGAGGCGTTGGTCGTGCTGCTGCTCCTGTTCCTCGTGCCCGCGGTACCGGGGAAGAAGGAAGCGTCGCGAACAATCGTGTTCGGGATCGACGCTCCAGCGAGCGACGATTCGGAAAAGGCGGAGAATAAATACGCCAAGGCGCCGGCCCGGCCGCGCGTGGCAGCAAAGCCGCAGCCTGCGTCGCCGAAGCCGCGCGAGACACCCCCGCCGGTGGAGCCGCCGCCCGACTCGATCGTGCCGGGCTTTCTCAGACTGACGCGCTCCGAATATGCCGCCTCCGACATCGCGAAGATGCGGAGCGCTCCGCCCGCGCCCGCCGCGGCCACGGCATCGAATGAAGCCGATGGCGGCCCACGCCCGGGCGATAGCGAGCTGGTCGCGGCAAAGGGGCCGCATGGCGAGCCGCTATATGCCGCGGAATGGTATGTCCGGCCGACGCATGCCCAGCTCAACACTTATCTATCAGATCGCGCGCGCAGCTCGGGCTGGGGGCTGATCGCGTGCCGGACGGTGGCGCGCTATCATGTCGAGGACTGCCAGGAGCTGGCCGAATCGCCGCGCGGATCGGGGCTGGCGGGATCGGTGCGCCAGGCGGCGTGGCAATTCCTCGTCCGCCCGCCGCGGATCGGCGGCAAGTCGATGGTCGGCGAATGGGTCGCGATCCGGATCGACTACACGATCACGCAGCGATGACTTGCCCCGAAGGGCGCGGCGCGGCTAGGCCGGGTCCATGACAAGTTCCACCATCGGCGCCGAGCGCCTCGAGCGTCGCATGGCGCGCGGCTGCGAGTTCCTCGGCACCGAGGTCGCCATCCTGGGCGGCGCGATGTCGTGGGTGTCGGAGCGCAATCTCGTCGCGGCGATCTCCAATGCGGGCGGGTTCGGTGTGATCGCGTGCGGCGCGATGACGCCCGAACTGCTCGACAAGGAAATCGCGGGGACCAAGGCGCTCACCTCGAAGCCCTTTGGCGTCAATCTCATCACGATGCACCCCCAGCTCTTCGAGTTGATCGAGGTGTGCGCGAAGCACGAGGTCGGGCATGTCGTGCTCGCGGGCGGGCTGCCGCCGGCCGGGAGCCTTGATGCGATCAAGGGCAATGGCGCCAGGCTGATCTGCTTCGCGCCCGCGCTCAGCCTCGCCAAGAAGCTGATCCGTTCGGGCGTCGACGCGCTGGTGGTCGAGGGGATGGAAGCCGGCGGGCATATCGGTCCGGTCTCGACCAGCGTGCTCGCGCAGGAGATTTTGCCCGAGGTTGGCGGGGACATTCCGGTCTTCGTCGCCGGCGGGATCGGCCGCGGCGAGCTGATCGCGGGCTATCTCGACATGGGCGCGGCGGGGGTCCAGCTCGGCACGCGCTTCGTCTGCGCGACCGAGAGCATCGCGCATGCGAATTTCAAGAAGGCGTTCATCCGCGCTTCGGCGCGCGATGCCGTCGCCAGCGTCCAGATTGATCCGCGCCTGCCCGTGATCCCGGTGCGAGCGCTCAAGAACGCCTCCTCCGAGTTGTTCACCGCCAAGCAGCGCGAAGTCGCCCAGCTGCTCGACGAGGGCAAGGTCGAGATGATGGAGGCCCAGCTTCAGATCGAGCATTATTGGGCCGGGGCGCTCCGCCGCGCAGTGATCGATGGCGATGTCGAGCATGGCAGCGTGATGGCGGGCCAGTCGGTCGGGATGGTCTCGAAGGAAGAGCCTGTCGCCGACATCATCGCCGCGCTGATGGCCGAGGCCGCGCACGCCCTGGAAAAGCGCACGGCCTAGGGCAACCCGCCGCTCAGCGCGCCGCGCCGCGCCGGGGCGAGCGCGCCCAGCGCCACATCTGCTGCAGGTATTGCCAGACCCAGACCGCGGCGGCGGCGACGACCGCGATGCGCAGCGACAGATCGACGCTCGTCTGGAGATCGCGGGCCTGTTCGGCGCTCATCGAAACGGGCACGACCGTCATCCAGTGGCCGGCGCGATACAGCAGCACCGCGAGGATCACTGCGCCGACCGTGGTCGTGATCGCGAACAGCCCGCGCAGCCAGCGCCAGTTCGGCCGCAGCCACTGGATCAGATTGTGGGCCAGCCGCGCCGCGACCAGCGCGACGATCGGCCAATAGAGCTGCGTCCAGATCGGCGCGGCTGCGAGGCGGAACTTGTCCGATTGCATCGGGATCGGGAAATGCACCGCGCCGGCCCACCAGAGCAGCATCACCAGCCCCAGCACGACTTCGATCCCCGATTCCCAGCGACCCGGCTCCTTGCCGGCTAGCTCGATCTCCGGGAGCTGGCGCGGGTGCCAGGTGCGGAAATGCCTGTCGACGCCGCCATAGCGCTCGATCAGCGCGAACACGATCGTGATCGATCCGATCGTCACGGCGACCGACCACCACAGCGAACCCAGATAGTCGACGATCAGCGGCCCGGGCGCGCCTTGGTGGATCGCCGCCTTGACGATCATCGCGACGGTGATGCCGAACGCGACGATCCCGCCGATCAGCTTCAGGAAATACAGGTAGAAGGGATAGAGCTCGGGGCCGATCAGCCACTGCCGCTGCCGAAAGCGCGCGGCGATCACTAGCGGATGGCCGAACTCGACGAGCAGCTTCTCCCATTCCTCCTCGTCCAGCGTCCGGTCGAGACGCTCCTCGCGCTCTTCGGCCCGGGCGAGCAGCTCCTCGCGCAACTCGGCGACGATGTCGTCGGCGTCCTTCGCCGGCAGATTGCGGCGCACCGCGTTCAGATAGCGTTCGAGCAGTTCCATCACTTGCCTCCTTCCGTCAGGCGGAGAATCGATTCCGAAATGGCGTTCCATTCGGCGAGCAGATCGCCGAGCACGCGTGCGCCGTCGTCGCTGAGGCGGTAGAAGCGCTTGTTGCGCTTCGCCTCCTCGCGCCATTCACTTGTGAGCAGCCCCTGCGACTCGAGGCGGCGGAGCAGCGGGTAGAGCGCGCCCTCGTCGATCGGGAGCCCGGCATCCTCGAGGCTGGTGCGCAGCGTGTAGCCATAGCGCTCCTCGCGCAGCGCGCCGAGCACGGCGAGGACTAAAGATCCTCGGCGCAGCTCGACTCGCAGCTTTTCGAACAGGTCTTCTTCGATTGGCATTGCTATGCCTCACATCGTGTATGACATACACTGTATGACACACAGTATATCTTCGCGCAACCCCCGTGGGAATTGCGACGAGCCGAATTGGTAAACATCTGATTCCCTTGGCTTAATCATTTCCGATTCATGTCGAAGGGACAGGCTCGGGGCGGGGCAAGAGCAAGGGGGTTCACATGAATCGTGGAGTATGGAGCGCGCTCGCGCTCGCTGGAGTCGCGTGCCTTTTTTCGCAGTCGGCGACGGCGCAGAGCGGCCCGCCCGCCGGGGCCGCGCTCAACCAGTTCGTGCCGGGGCGCGATGCGCAGGGACGCTATCTGACGCCCAATGTCGACCTCTCGCGCGACGAGACCAGCTGGCACGTCCGCGCGGCGCTCAACGTCGCGGCACTCGGTTGCCGCGATGAGGCCGAGCGCGAGACGGTGGCGGCGTACAATCATCTGCTGGCCCGTAATCACGCGGTGTTGGCGGCAGCCGATGCCGGCGTGAAGGCGCAATATCGCGCACGTTACGGCGCGCGCTGGGAGGGCCTGCATGATCGCGACATGACCAGGGTCTATAATTTCTTCGCCCAGCCACCGGCCCAGCCCGGCTTCTGCGCGACCGCGCACCAACTGCTCGCCGAGGCCGATATGGTGGCGCCGCAGGAATTCGCGGCGTTCGCGCAGCGTGCGCTGCCGCGGCTCGAACAGTCCTTTACCGACTTTTATCGCGACTATGACGCGTGGCGGCAGGCGAACCGCGGCCGGCAGGGCGGCGAAGGCACGTTGGCGCTGCGCCGCTAGCGATGGAGGGTGTCATGGCCCGCGCAATCTGATAGCGCGGGCCCATGCCCCTCTCCGCAGCAGCTTCCGCCCGAGAGATCCTGACGCGGCTGCACGACGTGATGG
>JAEWCK010000066.1 GCA_023390675.1 Pseudomonadota bacterium | reverse complement strand
TTTGCGGTGGTGGCGGGCGAAGTGCGCAGCCTGGCCCAGAAAAGCGCCCAGGCGGCGGGCGAGATCAAGGCCCTGGTGGACGATTCCCTGCAGCGCATGGCCACCGGCGCGCGCCACGCCGACCGGGCCGGCGCCACCATGGACGAGATCATGCAGTCGGTCTCGGACGTCACCCACCTGATCAACGAAATCTCCACCGCCTCGGACGAACAGGCCAGCGGCCTGGCGCAGATCAACGAAGCGGTCTCCCACATGGACCAGGACACCAACGACAACGCCGATCTGGCGCGCAACCTGGGAGACACCGTCAGCCAGCTCAGCCGGCAGGCGCTGGAATTGAAGCTGTCCATTCAACTGCTGAACACCGGTCATGGACGCTCCACCTACATCCCCGACCCCGGCGCCACGCAGGACCCCATTCCCTTGTTGAAAGTGGCCTGATCAAGAACGCAGACGCCGATCGCAGACGGATGGCATGAACGAACATGAGACTGATAGTCGCCGGTCCTACCGGTAGCCCTGAACGTGGAACGCCGCCCGGAAAGACCACGCCCCATGGCGTATGGAACGGGCTGGCTGCGTCGGGGGCCGGCAAACAATCGGACAGCCGGCAGGACCGCTTGCCCTCCTCCTCAGCGTGTGCTGCACTAGAGCTTCACGTTCCGCACGCCCTTTCCGCCTGGAAATGCTTTGTCGTACAGGCACAAAGCGTGCGCCCCCAGGAGAGAACACCATGCCCGACACCCTGGAGCTGAATTACGCCATCGCCCCCTGCGACTTCGGGCTGCTGCTGGCGGCCATGCACGGCAAGAAACTGATCGCCGCCAGCCTGGGCGATGACAAGGATGCGATGCGCGCCGAGCTGCAAGGCCATTTTCCCGGCGCGCAACTGAACGAAGTGCCAGCCGACAGGATTCCCGCCCTGCAAAAGCTGGCGGACTACCTGCACGCCCCCACACAAGCGCCGGACATCCCCATGGAGCTGCATGGCACCGACTTCCAGCTCAAGGTCTGGGACGTCCTGCGCCGGATCCCGCCCGGCCAGACGCGCAGCTACACCGACATCGCCCGCGCCATCGGCGAGCCCGCCGCCACCCGCGCCGTCGCCCGCGCCTGCGCCTCAAACCCCATCGCCCTGCTCATCCCCTGCCACCGCATCCTGCGCAGCGACGGCGGCATCACCGGCTACCGTTGGGGCGTGGAGCGCAAGAAAGCCATGATCCGGCACGAGAAGGAATTCGTGGCGAATGTCGGCAAATAATGCTTTCGCGTGGATTTAAAACGGACGGATCACACCAGACCGAACATCAATAGCGCATGCAGCGCAACACCCACCAGGCCGCCCACCAGCGTGCCATTGAAGCGTATGAATTGCAGGTCGGTGCCCACGCTCAATTCCAGTTCGCGCACCAGGTCCTGGTCGTCCCAGTTGCGCACTGTGCGGGAGATATGGTCTTTCGCGCCTTCGCGCAGATGCTCGGCCAGGCCCGCCGCGGCGGACAGCATGTGTTCGTTCAAGGTGGCCCGCAGCTCTTCATCCTTTTCCAGGCGCTGTCCCAGGTCCTGCGCCAACTGGCGCAGATGCGCGGCGACGGCGGAATCGTCCCTGTCCAGATCGGTGCGCAAGGTCCTGATGACTTCATTCCACAGGCCATCGATATAGGCGCCGACTTCCCGATGCTCCAGAAGGCGCTGCTTGATGGACTCCACCTGTCCGATCAATGCGGGATCGCGTCCCAGCCGCTGGATATAGGTCTCCACCCAGCGTTCGTAATCCTGGCGCAACTCGTGATCGGGCTGGCAGAGAATGTCCTGCAGCTCGTCCACCAAGGCGCGCGCCAGCTTGTCGGCCAGCTTGCCCGATAGATCGTCCACCGAGGCGACCACCCCCACAAGCTTCAGGATGCCGGGCCATTCGTTCTGGGCATGACGCAGCAAAACGCCGGCAACACGCTGCCTGACGGCCTCGTCCGCCAGGTAAAGGCCCAGCTGCTGCAAGACCTCGTCCAGCAGCCTCTGATGGCGGCCATTGCGAGTCAGCAGGCCCAGGATCTCGGACGCCGTGCCTGCAAGGTTCCAGCGCAGCAGGTACGCTCGCAGTCCGTCCGTCAGCGCCTGCTTGACGCTTTGCTCATCCAGCAGACGCAAGGCCTCCCGCAGGCCCGTCCGCATGTAGGCCGCCGCTTGTCCGCTTTGCTCCGGCCGGGACAGCCACTGCCCCAGCCGCGCCGCCGGGTCCAGGGCGCGCAGCTTCTCCAGGATGGCGGCGGAGTCCAGGAAATGATCGCGCACGAACACGGCCAGGCTGTCGCCCAGGCTGTTCTTCTTGTTGGGAATGATGGCCGTATGCGGCAAAGGAAGCCCCAAGGGCCGCCTGAACAAGGCCACGACCGCGAACCAGTCGGCCAGAGCCCCGACGGTGGCGGCCTCGCTGAAGGCCCGCAGCCAGGGCCACAGACCCGCCGCCGGCGCCGCCTCGCCCTGACGCATCATGGCGTGACTCAGCAGGAACAGGCAGACAGTGACCGCCAACAGCGCCAGAGCGCTGAGTTTCATCTTGCGCAGGCGGCGTTCGGGATCGGACAACAGGACATCGGGACGGGGCATCTGGGCAAGGTTCCGGACAAAGACAAGACGCGGGAGGCCGCCTCTACGGGATATAGAGAACCACGAAATGGGCAGCTTGAGTGTAACCATGTCCCGCCCTCCCGGCCTCTGCTTTTCCACGGCATCAGACGAACGAGAAAGAGTCCGGCCTTGCGTACGGTCGGACCCGATTTCCCAGCAAGGCGCTCAGACTTTCGCGAACTGTGCCGGCCAGAAAACCATCCCCTGAACGTCAGGCCCCTCCTGACTCGCTTTCATGCTTGCTCTATTTCCGACCACCCACGAAACAGCCCCCTCGCCATGGGCAAAGGGGGCTGACGAACATCACTGCCGCGGATTGCGCGATGCGATCAGCGCAGCAGCGACAGCACGGTTTGCGGAACCTGGTTGGCCTGAGCCAGAACCGAAGTGCCGGCCTGCTGCAGGATCTGCGCGCGGGTCATGTTGGACACTTCCACCGCGTAGTCCGCGTCTTCGATGCGCGAGCGCGAGGACGACAGGTTGGTGATGGTCGTGCCGAGGTTGGCGATGGCCGAGTCGAAACGGTTCTGGACCGCGCCGAGCGAGCTGCGCAGCTTGTCGACGTTCGACAGGGCGTCGTCGAGCTTCTTCAGCTGGTCGGTGGTGGCGGGGCGCGTGGCGAACGCGTCGGCCGTTGCCAGGCCGTCGGCGTCCACGAAGGCCTTGTCGGTCAGGACGCCGCCGGTGAGGTACTGCTTCTTGCCGTCGCTGACGCCGTCGGCGTCGGCATCGACGTTGCTGTCGCTCACGTTGCCAGCGCCGTCGACGTAGAGGTTGGTGTAAACGTCCTGCCGGCTGGTCGCGTTGGCCGTGAGCTGGGACGTGATCGCATCGCGGTAGACATCGACGCCGCCGGAATCGGTCACCGAACCATCGGCTGCGACCGTGTAGTCGGTGCTGGCGTCGCCGGTGAGGTCCACCGTCGCGCCGGTGGTGGCGGCTGCGGCGGCCATGCCGGCGGCATCCAGCGAGTGGGTAGCGGTCCAGCTGTCAGCTGCGGCCGCCCGGGTGTAGGTCATGCCGTCGTTGGCACCGCTGGTCAGCTCGATCTTGTCGCCCAGGGCGCCCGTGGTCTGCATCTGCAACAGAACCGCGTCGACGTCCGCCGGCAATTCGCCGCCTGCATTGTTCAGCGTCAGGTTGCCGGAGTCGTCGATGTACAGCTGGTTGCCGTCGTCGTCCACCATGTTG
>JAEWCK010000111.1 GCA_023390675.1 Pseudomonadota bacterium | reverse complement strand
GAATTCCGGTTCGGGCGCTCGGCGCGTTTCCGGCTCAGATGTCGTAGGTCTCGCCATTGGCGTTGGGCTTCCACCCGGTCTCGGCCTGGCATTGCTTCCAGTCGGCCTGCTGCTCGGCGTTGAGGTGCGGGCGGAAGCTCGCCGAGAGCGCGTTGCTCCGCCGCGCGACTTCCTCATAGCCGATGCCCGCGGCCTCCGCGGCGGCGAGCAGCTTGCGGTGGAAGGGGATGAACCACTCGTCGTCCTTGGGCACCTTGCGGCCGGCATCGTGCTCGTCCCATTGCCAGATCTCGTGGAGCGACTGGCAGCGGATCATCCGGTCGAGCGTGAGATCGGCCTGTTGCGGCGCAAGCGCCATCGCCAGCAGATAGAGCATCGTCCCCCTCCCTTCACCCCTGTGAAGGGAATGTTCCGCGCCGCCGCCGCGCCGGTCAAGCCCCTTCGGCGGGCCCGGTATAGGTCTTGAGCTCGTCGCCCAGGATCGTGACGACGTGGAGCACGTTGGTCGATCCCGGCGTCTTGAACGGCACGCCCGCGCACAGGATCACCCGGTCGCCCGCGCTCGCGATGTGATGGCGCAGCGCCATCCGCTTGGCCTTGGCGACCATTTCCTCGAACGATTCGACGTCGCGCGTGTGGACCGCGTGCGTGCCCCAGAGCAGCCCGAGCCGCCGCGCAGTGTCCATCCGCGGGGTCAGCCCCATGATCGGCACCGACGGGCGCTCGCGCGCGATCCGGCGCACGGTCGATCCCGAGCTCGAGAAGCAGATGATCGCGCTGGCCGAAACCGTCGCCGCGATGTTCTTCGCCGCTTCGGCGAGCGCATCGGCAGTGGTCGGATCGGGGCGCGTCACGGTGAAGTGGACGCGGTCGCCATGTGCCGGATCGCGCTCCACCGCGTCGGCGATCGAGTTCATCATCGCGACCGATTCGACCGGCCATTTGCCCGCCGCGCTCTCGGCCGAGAGCATGATCGCATCGGCCCCGTCATAGACCGCGGTCGCCACGTCCGAGACTTCGGCGCGCGTGGGCGAGGGGCTCTCGATCATCGATTCGAGCATCTGCGTCGCGACGATCACCGGACGGCCCAGCCGCCGCGCGGTCTCGACGATGCGCTTCTGGAGCGGCGGGACCGATTGCGGCGGCAGCTCGACGCCGAGATCGCCGCGCGCGACCATCACGCCGTCGCACTGCTCCATGATCTCGTCGAGCCGCGCGATGGCGCTCGGCTTCTCGATCTTGGCGAGCAACGCCGCCTTGCCCCCGATCAGCCGCCGCGCCTCCATCAGATCCTCGGGCCGCTGGACGAAGCTCAATGCGATCCAGTCCGCGCCCATCTCGCACGCGAAGGCGAGGTCGCTGCGGTCCTTGTCGGTGAGCGCCGCCAGCGGCAGCACCATGTCGGGGACATTGAGCCCCTTCGAATTGGAGAGCGGGCCGCCCACTTCGACGATCGTCGTGATCCGGTCGGGCGCGGCGGAAGTGACGCGCAGCACTAGCTTGCCGTCGTCGAGCAGCAGCCGCGCGTCGGCGTGCGCCGCCTCGAAGATCTCGCGGTGCGGCAGCTCGACGCGGGTCGCGTCGCCGGGCGTCGGATCGCGGTCGAGCGTGAACTGGTGGCCCGTGACCAAGGTCACCTTGCCGTCGGCGAACTTGCCGACGCGCAGCTTGGGGCCCTGCAGATCGGCGAGGATCGTGCTCGGCCGCCCCAGCTTCTTCTCGAGCGCGCGGATCGCCTCGAACACCGGCACTTTCGATGCCTGGTCGCCATGGCTCATGTTGATGCGGAACGCGTCGGCGCCGGCGGCGAACAGCCGCTCGATCATCTCGGGCGTGTTGCTCGCGGGGCCAAGGGTGGCGAGGATGCGAACCTTGCGGGATCGGGGGCTTATGGCCTTTGTCATCGCTGTCATCCTTGGCCCAAGAGTTCGGGTTGTGCGCGTCCGCCTCTAGCCCCAAATGCGGGAGGATCAACCTTGGAGGCAGCAATGGACGATCTCGACCGGCTCGACGACAAGGTCGCGGCAGCGGCGTTCCGCCGGCTCGTGCGGCACCTGCGCAAGCGCAAGGACGCGGAGAATATCGATCTGATGGGCCTGGCCGGCTTCTGCCGCAATTGCCTCGCCGACTGGATCGCCGAAGCCGATCCGGGAATCGCGAAGGACGAGGCGCGGCGCATCATTTACGACATGCCGTTCAGCGAATGGAAGGAACGCCACCAGAGCGAGGCGACTCCCGAGCAGCTCGCGCGGATGGAAGAGAGCCAGCGCCGCAACGAGGCGCTCGACGAAGCGCTCGACGAAAGCTTCCCCGCAAGCGACCCGCCATCGATGACCGAGCCGGGGCGGTAAAATCCAATTCCTCCCCGTTCCGGGGAGGAATGGGTTACTTCAGCACCGCCCCAACCTTGTCCCGCCAGATCGCATAGCCTGCCGCGGTCATGTGCAGCCCGTCGGCGCGTAGCAGCTCGGGGCGCGGCTTGCCGTCGGGGCCCAGCATCGCAGGCACGATATCGACATAGCCCAGCCTTTTGTCGGTGCGGATGTAGGCCTCGACCAGCCGGTTCGCCTCGGCGATCCGGTCGATCTTCGACCAGCGCGCGATGCTCGGCTTGATTGCGATGAACAGGATGCGCGTCCGCGGCAGCGTGCCATGCACCTTGCGCACCAGCGCCTTGAAGTCCGCCAGCACCTGGCTCGGCGCATGCCCCGCCTCGATATCGTTGTCGCCGGCATAGAAGACGATCGTCTTCGGCTTGTAGGGCAGCACGATCCGGTCGGCGTAGCGGATGCTGTCGGGAATGGTCGATCCGCCGAAGCCGCGGTTGAGCACCGCCATCCCGGGGAAATCCTCGCTTAGCGTCGTCCACAGCCGGATGCTCGAGCTGCCGAGGAACAGCACCCCGCCCGGCGCCGGCATCGCCTTCGCATCGGCGGCCGCGAATGCCGCGATCTCCTGCGCGAAGGGCTCGGGCGCGGTCTGCGCGGTGGCGGAAAGGGGCGCGGCGAAGGCCAGCAGAGCGAGCAGGATGCGGAGCGGCTTCATGCATCCACACTATTCACGCACGCGCGCCCGCGCAAACCTTGAGCCCGGGCCAAGGCTTCTCTATCGCGCCGCTTCAACCTTCAGGAGGCCCCCTTGTCCGATTCGATTTCCGCCGAGCAGCTGCGTCTTTTCATCGAGCGGATCGAGCGGCTCGAAGAGGAAAAGAAGGGCATCGCCGACGACATCAAGGACGTCTATGCGGAGGCCAAGTCGACCGGCTTCGACGTCAAGACGATGCGCGCGATCGTCAAGCTGCGGAAGATGGAGAAGCACCACCGCGACGAGGCCGAGGCGCTGCTCGACACCTACAAGGCCGCGCTCGGGCTGGGCTGACGGGGCATTGCGCGCGCCCTTCGGGCTGGCCTAGAGAGCCCATTCGCATTCCCAAGAGAGCGCAATGGCAGGCCATTCCAAATTCAAGAACATCATGCACCGCAAGGGCGCGCAGGATAAGAAGCGCTCGGCAGCATTCAGCAAGCTGAGCCGCGAGATCACCGTCGCGGCCAAGATGGGCACGCCCGATCCGGACATGAACCCGCGGCTGCGCGCGGCGGTCAACGCCGCCAAGGCCGCGTCGATGCCCAAGGACAATATCCAGCGCTCGATCGACAAGGCGAGCCGCGGCGATGCGGAGCTGTACGAGGAAGTACGCTACGAAGGCTTCGGCCCTGGCGGCGTCTCGCTGATCATCGAGGCGCTGACCGACAACCGCAACCGCACCGCGACCAATGTCCGCACCGCGGTCTCGAAGAACGGCGGCAATCTCGGCGCGTCGGGCTCGGTCAGCCATGGCTTCGACCGGATGGGGCTGATCACCTATCCGGCGAGCGCAGGCGATGCCGACAAGGTGTTCGAAGCGGCGCTCGAAGCCGGGGCCGAGGACGTGACGTCTTCCGAGGACGGCCACGAGATCTGGACCGCGCAGGGCGACCTCCACGAAGTCGCGCGCGCGCTCGAGCCGGTGCTCGGCGAGGCGGAGGGCGCCAAGCTCGCCTGGAAGCCGCAGACGATGGTGGCGGTGGACGAATCGGACGCCGCGACGCTCTTCAAGCTGATCGACACGCTCGACGACGACGACGACGTCCAGCAGGTCTGGGGCAATTACGAAGTTCCGGACGAAGTGATGG
>JAEWCK010000081.1 GCA_023390675.1 Pseudomonadota bacterium | reverse complement strand
CCTCCACGCGCCGCTGGCCGGTTGTTCGGAGGAAGAAGCGGACGCCGCCGCCGAGCGCGAGGCGGCCTTCTGGTGCGGGCTGTGGGACCGGATCGAAGGTTCGGTCATTCAGCTCAGCTTCGATCCGCCCGCGCACCGTGCGCTCGACGAGGGTGATGGATACCTGCCCGGCGGCCTGCTGCGGCACGCGCGCGCGGTCAACCGGCTGATGGCGCTCGCGCGGCCGTCGCGGGTGGCGCTGGTCGATGCCGAGGCACTCGCGGCGCGTGTCGGCCGCGACTGGCACGATCCCCGCAGCTACGCGCTGTGCAAGCAGCCCTTCGCCAATTCGGCGCTGGGCGAAGTCGCGGAAACGCTGGCCGCGGCGATCGCCGGGCAGGCGGGCAAGTCGCGCAAGGTGCTGGTGCTCGACCTCGACAATACCTTGTGGGGTGGCGTGATCGGCGATGTCGGCCCCGAGGGGATCGTCCTCGGCAGCGAAACCGCGGAAGGCGAGGCCTTCACGTCGTTCCAGCGCTACATCAAGCGGCTGGCCGATCGCGGGGTGATCCTCGCGGTCTGTTCGAAGAACAAGGTCGAGATCGCGCAAGAAGTCTTCCGCCAGCATTCGGGAATGGTGCTGCGCGAGACCGACATCGCCTGCTTCGTCGCCAATTTCGAGGACAAGGCAGGCAACATCAAGGCAATCGCCCAGGCGCTCAATGTCGGGATCGACAGCCTCGTCTTTGCCGACGACAATCCGGTCGAGCGCGCCTGGGTGCGCGAGCAGCTTCCCGAGGTGCTGGTGATCGACATGCCCGAAGAGCCGGCGCGTTATGCGCAGGCGATCGAGGCGGCCAAGGCATTTCCGATGCAGCGGCTCACTGCCGAGGATAGCGCGCGCAACGCCAGCTATCGCGCCCGCGCCGAAACGGTGGCGCGCGCGGCGACGAGCGCCGATCTTGACGGCTTCCTGCGCAGTCTCGATCCGGTGGCGACGGTCGAGCCCTTCTCGGCCGCGACCCGGGACCGTATCACCCAGCTGATCGCCAAGACCAACCAGTTCAAGATGAATCCGCACACTTATACGGTGGAGGAGCTTTCCGCGCGGCCCGACCAGGTTATCGCGCTTTCGTTCGCGGACCGGAACCAGGACTACGGCATCGTCGCCGTTGCGGTATGGGCGCTCGAAGGCGACCTGCTTCGCGTCGAGAATTGGGTGATGAGCTGCCGCACTTTCTCGCGCAGGCTCGAAAACGCCATGCTCCACCTGCTCGCGCAGGCGGCGCGATCCGCGGGCGCGACTGCGATCGAGATACCCTTCACGCCCAGCGCGAAGAACGGCGTGGCCGCCGATTTCCTCGCCGCGCTCGGCATGGAGCGGCATGGCGGGGCGGACGGGCTTTTCACGATCGGCATCGACCAGGTGGGCGACGCCGGCGAGCATATGCAGATCCGGATCAGGGAGATGGTACAGTGACCGAAGAACAGGTTCGCGAGAAGCTGCAGGGGATCTTCCGCGACATTTTCGACGACGATTCGATCGTGCTGACGCGCACGACTTCCGCCGACGACATCGAGGAATGGGACAGCCTCAACCAGATCAAGATCATCCTCAAGGCCGAGGAAGTCTTCGGACAGCCGCTGAACGCGCGCAAGATCAGCACCTTCGAAAATGTCGGCGACATGATCGACTATCTCGTCGAGGTCGTCGGCGCCGCGGGCTAGCCGCAACAGCGCGGGCCGTGCAGGCGATCCGCAGCGCGAAGGATGACAATGACGACGAGCGACCATCCTTCCGGTGCCGCCACTTTCGCGAGCCGGGGCGCGCGACTCCATGCGATGGTCGCCGCGCAGATGCGCGACCGTGGGCTGCGCATTCTGCTGTTCGTCGCCCATTTCGGCGTAGCGCGGGTCATCATCTATTGTCTGCCGCTGGCGATCGCGGCGCTGGCGCCTGCCTCGGTCTACGGCATGATCGAGTTCGCCCAGTCGATGAGCCTGCTTGGCGTAGCGCTGCTCATCGGCGCGCCGTTCGTGGGCGTGAGCCAGCGCTATCTGATCAACAAGGAGCCGCTGGCGGTCGACGTGGTGGCCGTCGCGGTGGTTCTGACCTCGGCGCTCGCGCTGGCGGCGGGCTCGGCGGCCTGGGCGCTCGGCGCGCAGCCGTTCGTAACGGTAAGTCTGCTCGCGCTTTCGCTCGCGTCGGTCCACAACTCGTTCGCCACCGTGTTCCGCACGCTCGCCTGGCGCAATGTGACGGTTTGGAGCGACGGCTTCGCGTTCATCATCGCCTTCGTCATCGTGCTCGTCTCCTTCGCGCTGACGGGCGGGGTCGACACGCAGGCAATCGGCATCGGCTACGCGGCTTTCGCAGTTCTCGCGCTTGCGGGCGGCCTCATGGTCCTGGCACGCAGCCGCCGGCCGGGGCTGGCGTCCCGGGCGCGCCGCATGATCCATTTCGGCGCGCCGGTCCTCGTGAGCAGCTCGTTTGCAGTCTGGCAGTCGGGCGCAGGGCGCATCCTTGCCGGCATGCTGGTGCCCGCGCAACTCCCCGCCTACGCACTCGCGTTCCGCATCGTCGGACTATCGCTAGGACTACATCAGCTTGCCGGCGTCGCGCTGTTTTCACGCATGTATGCGGGGCGGACGCGCCGCGTCGATCGCCTGCTGTCCTCGCTGCTTGCCGGCGTCGTGCTCATCCTCTTCGGCATCCTCGCCGCTTCGTACCTGTTCATCCGCGAGGGCACTTTCGCTGCGCTGCATGGAGAAGGCTACCGGCTGTTCTTCGCGGTGCTGCCGATCACGGCGGTGCAGTTGCTCTTCTGGATCGGCAACGCGATGTTCGAAATGCGCGTGACTCGCTTCGGGCTCGCCAAAAAGACGATCCTTCCCTCCATGGCGATCAACGGCGTCGCGCTCGCAGGATTGTTCGCCGCGCGATCGTTCACGCCGATAACGCTGCCGGCGATCTGCTGGCTAGTCACGGCGCAGAGCGCTGCCTTCTTCTTCTATTCGGCGTGGCTGCTGTACCGCCGCGGCGTTCCCCACCGGCTGCTCGCGGCCGTAGGCGCGGGCGGAGGCGGTTTGCTCACGCTGGCGGCGCTTCTCCTTTCGAACCTGGCCTGACCCGGGGCGCCGGCACCGTCCCATTTCGTTTCCGGCGCGTTGCTGCTTCTGCGTTGCCTGCCGGACCCCCACCTGCTAACCGCACGCCGTTCCTGCCATGCGACGTTTCCGGGGAAACCAATGAATACCGACAAGGCCTTCTACGACCAAGAGATACTGGAAGGCATCGAGGAAGAATATGTCGCCACCGCGCGGCCTTATCTCGAAAACTGGCTCGGTGAGGCGCGGCAGATGTTCGCCGGCAGGCGGGACGTGCGCGCGCTGGACCTCGGCGCCGGGAGCTGCACCTCCTCGCTCCTGCTCAGCAACGAGGACTTTATCGGCAGCGTCGTGGCGGCAGATATCAGCGCCGAGCGCATGCGGGCGATGGTCGAACGGACGCGCCGCATCACCGGCGGCGACCTGTCGAAGCTCGATTTCGCGGAGATCGATTTCAACGATCCGCTGCCGTTCCCCGACGACCGGTTCGACTTGGTGATGATGGACGCGGCGCTCCACCATTCGCGCAACATCTGGCACACGCTGACCGAAGTGCGGCGCGTGCTGGTTCCCGGCGGCATCTTCGTGGCGCAGCGCGAAGCCTATACCTCGCCGCTGACCAACGGAATAACATTCCGGCGACTGCTGTCTTCGCCCGAAGTGGCCGCGGGCGTATCGGAGAACGCCTATCTCAAGTCGCAGTACGACTATTATCTGCGCGTCAACGGCTTCGAGCCCCGCTTCGTGCCGGTGTACGAGAACGTGAAGTTCAAGCTTCTGTTCTTCGCGAACGGCTGGCTATTCTCCAAATACAATATCATCGCGAAGAGCACCAAGGGTCAGGCCGGCCAGCAGGCTGCCGCCTGACGGGCGCCGCGACGAGGATGTGAGATGAGACTTGGCCACGCACTCACCGCCGGCCGCACGATCTTGTCGGACTGGCGGTGGTTTCCCTTCTATCTCCAGCGACGATTCCGCCGCCGCGCGCATCGTGACGCGATCGTGCGGATGCTCGCCTCGTGGCGTGGCAACAAGCCAGCCGCCGAGGCCGCGCCGTCGCCGCTGGTCGCGGAAGGGCAGGATTGGCTGGGACAGGTTTTCGACGAGGGTCAGGTGCGCGAAATCCGCGCGTTCCTGGAGCAGCGCCGCGTGCGCGACGACTATCGCCCCGAAGTTGCGCGCTGGCTTCCGCTTGGCGAAGGCCGGCATCCGCACAGCCATGTCGGCTATCACGACAATGAAGACGTCGTGCGCGCACCGCATCTTCTCGCGCTCGCCAACCGGCCGGACATCCTCGCGAAGGTGGAAGCATTCCTCGGCTGCAAGCCGACGATCAGCTATATGGCGGCCTGGTGGAGCTATGCCACAGGGCTGGGGGCGCAACAGGCCGAGAATTTCCACCGCGACGTCGACGACTGGCGCTTCGTCAAGCTGTTCGTCTATCTGACCGACGTGCAGGACGACACCAAGGGGCCGCACGTCTATGTGAGGCGCACCGCCAATGTCGAGCAGATCGGCGTGATCCGGCGATACACGGACGAAGAAATCACCGAACAGTTCGGCGAAGAGCACAAGGTGAAGATGTTCGCCGATGCGGGCGAGGGCTTTCTGGAAGATACGTATGGCTTCCACAAGGGGCAGCCGGTCGCGGAAGGCTATCGGCTGATGTTCCAGGCGGTCTACAGCCTCGTGCCGCTTCCCTATGGCCCCAAGCGGCCCGTGATCGGCGCTGCCGAAGCGGAGCAGGCCGCGGGCATGGCGCTCGATCCCTTCGTCAACCGCGTCTACGTCGCCAGGCGCTGATCCGGCGCCGCGCAGCTTTTTTCGGAAACAATCCATGAAGATCGTCCACTGGGCCAAGTTCTACCCGCCCGAATGGGGAGGCACGGAACTCGTCAACTATGAGGAGGCGACGGCTTCGGCGGCGCAGGGCGACGACGTGACCGTGGTCGCATTCACGCGCGCCGAGGCGCGCTCCGAGATCGAGGAAGGCGTCAAGGTCGTCCGCGCCAAGGTCAGCGGCGGGATCAACACCCAGCCGCTTTCGTGGCGCTGGTTCACCACTGCGATCCGCGAGGCGCGCGGCGCCGATATCCTCCACATCCACACGCCCAACCTGCTCGCCGCGCCGGCGCTGCTCTTCGTCTCGAGGCGGACGCGCGTGATCCTCCAGTGGCAGACCGACCTTGTCGACAAGGGGCTGCTCGGCAGGCTCGCGCGGCCGCTGGAGCTCTATATGGCGCACCGCGCGCAGACGCTGATCGCGAGCTCGGCCGCTTACGCCGAGGCATCGCCGATCCTGCGGAGCGCCGGCGCAAGGACGCGGCCGATCCCGCTCGGCATCCCCGATCCCGCGCTCGCGCCGGCGTCGCCGGCGGTGCCCCAGGCGGTCGCCGCCTTCCTGAAGGGCCGGCCGTTCGCGCTCGCGGTGGGGCGTAACGTGCCGTACAAGGGCTTCGAATATCTGATCGCGGCGGCCGCGCGGATGCACTCGGGCGCAGCGATCGTGATCGTGGGCACCGGCCCGCTCGAGCCGCTCTATCGCAGGATGATCGCCGAGCATGGGCTCAAGGATCGCGTCCTGCTTGCGGGCCGGGTCGGCATCGAGGACCTCAATGCGCTGTTCCGCAGCGCCGCGCTCTACGTCATGTGCTCGGTCAAGCGCTCCGAAGCGTTCGGAATCGTCACGCTCGAGGCGATGGGGCATTCGCTGCCCGTGGTAGCCACCAGCATCGAGGGATCGGGCGTGGCGTGGGTGGCCGGGGAGGGCGAGACGGGGCCGATCGTGCCGCCGCGCGATCCCGACGCGCTCGCCCGCGCGATCGACGGGCTCATCGACGACCCAGGCGCGCGCGCGGCGTTCGGCAAGGCGGCCCGCGCGCGCTACGAACGGCTGTTCACGCGCGAGAAGATGATCGGCGAAGTGCTCGCGCTCTATCGGGCGCCCGAGCTGGTCCGCGGCGGTGTCCCGGACGGCGCATCGAGGGACGGTGCGCTCGACCAGCGCGCTGCTTGACTCGCTATGGGGCGCACGCCAAGGCGCTGACATTCAATCCGCGGCGGACGCCGCGGGAAGGAACGACGGGGAAAAAATGAGTAAGACGGCTCTAATCACCGGTGTGACCGGACAAGACGGCGCGTATCTTTCGAAGCTGCTGCTTGAGAAGGGCTATACCGTCCACGGAGGCGTCCGCCGCATCGGTGTCGAGGCCAAGGGCCGGCTCAACGACCTGGGCATCGGCAACGACGTCGTGCTCCACGATTTCGACCTGCTCGAAATCTCGAACATCCAGCGACTGATCGAGAAGGTCGCTCCCGACGAGGTCTTCAACCTGGCGGCGCAGAGCTTCGTCGGCGTCTCGTTCGAGCAGCCGCTCTATACCAGCGAGGCCGATGCGCTCGGCGTGATGCGCATCCTCGAGGTGCTCCGCATGCTGGGGTCCAAGGCGCGCTTCTACCAGGCCTCGACGTCCGAGATGTTCGGCAAGGTCCAGGCCGTGCCGCAGGACGAGCGGACGCCGCTGCATCCGCGCAGCCCCTATGGCGTCGCCAAGCTTTTCGCGCACTGGGCCACGATCAACTATCGCGAGAGCTATGGGATGTTCGGCTGCTCGGGAATCCTGTTCAACCACGAATCGCCGCTGCGCGGATCCGAGTTCGTCACGCGCAAGATCACGCGCGCTTTCGCGAACATCGAGGCCGGGAAGCAGCAGCATGTCGAGCTCGGCAACCTCGATGCCAAGCGCGACTGGGGCTATGCCGCGGACTATGTCGAGGGCATGTGGCGGATGCTGCAGGCCGACGAACCCGATGACTATGTGCTCGCGACGGGCGCCACGCATTCGATCCGCGATTTCATCACGCGCGCCGCGACCGTCTGCGGTTGGGACATCGAGTGGTCGGGCGCGGCCGAGCAGGAAGTCGGCACCGACCGCAAGTCGGGCAAGGTGATCGTGCGGATCAACCCGAAATTCTATCGCCCGGCCGAGGTCGATCTGCTGATCGGCTCGCCGGCGAAGGCCAAGGAAAAGCTGGGCTGGGAGCCCAAGACGAGCTTCGAGGACCTGGTGGCGATGATGATGGAAGCGGACCGGAAACGCGTAGCCAACGACAGCTTCTATTTCTGACGCGAGGCTTCGGCCCGGCGTTTCGGAACGCCAGGCCGGACATCGAAGGAGCATCCGATGACCTGGCGAACTTCTCCCATCGGTTTCGGGCTGATCATCCTGCTCCTCGTCGCATGTTGCCTCGGCGGAGGGTCGTCGCGCCTCGAAGTGCCGACGCTCATGTATCTTCGGCCGGTGGCGGTGGTCTGCCTCGCCGGCGGATTGATTCTGCTCACCGCGCGCCCGGTTCCGCGCGAGCTGCGGGCGCCCTGCCTGTTCCTGGGCGCCTTCGCCGTCCTCATGCTGCTGCAGCTCGTCCCGCTTCCGCCGGGATTGTGGCGAATGCTTCCCGGCCACGCCTTCTATGCCGAGGCTTCGGCCGCGGCCGGGGTGGGCGAGCCGTGGCGGCCGCTCACGCTCTCGCCGGATCGCACGATCAACGCGCTGCTGACTCTGCTCTTTCCCGC
>JAEWCK010000061.1 GCA_023390675.1 Pseudomonadota bacterium | reverse complement strand
GGAGTGGTCAATTATACCCGCTGGTCGCAATCACACTCCACACCAGCCACGCAACCACGACCCAGATCGCGACGACGATCAGCACGCCCCACCAGCTCACGGGGCGCTGCGTTTCGGTCTCCGCCTTTGCGCGGTACTCGGCGAACAGTTCTGCGGGAATCAGCTTCTCGAACAGCCAGATGCCGAGCGGGATCAGCACTGCGTCGTCGACAAGGCCGAGCACCGGAATGAAGTCCGGGATCAGGTCGATCGGCGAGAGCGCATAGGCCGCGACGAGCAACCCGACGAGCTTGGCGGCGAGCGGGGTGCGCGGGTCGCGGACGGCGAGCCAGACGGCGTGCGCTTCGGTGCGGATGCGGTGTGCGAGCGATGGCCCCATCGCCGGGGCATCGCCCGCCGCCGCGCCGGGGTCAACTCTCGGTGGTGGTGCCCACCACCGCGTGGCTGCCTTCCTCGTCGCGCTTGATCTTGCCGCCGAACAGCATCTTGAGCACGCCGCCGGCGCTCATGTCGGTCTCCCAGAATTCGGCGCTGTCGATGTCGAAGCGGAGGAGGGCGAGGTTGGGATCGTCCTTGCCGCCCGGAAACCATGCCTCGACCTGGCTGTTCCAGAGCTTGTCGATCATCGCGAAATCATTGTCGACGCGGATGTCGCCGTCGAGGCAGGCGAAGAAATCGTGCCCCCTGGCGATAAAGTGCGCCATCGCGCGGCCGCCGGGGGCGAGCCGATTGTCCTTGCCGGCGAAGAAGAAGAGCGTGTCGACCTGATCCTTGTCGAGCTGCGCGGTGAGCGGGATGTGGTGCTGGTCGCTGTCCATCAGCCCGATCATGATGAAGGGGCTATCCTCCAGCTTCTTCCAGAAATCGCGCTTGAGTTCGGTGACGTCGGCCATGCTGCTCTCCCGGAAAGGCGTTTGCGGGAGAACGGGCGGGACGCCTCAGGCGTTCCCCAGGGCGGCGGCGGCGCCGAGCAGCTCGAGGTCATTGCGGTTTACCAGAGCGACCGGGACTTCGGAGAGCTGGCGGCGGAACGCGGCCTTTCCCTCCATGCGGCGGCGGAATCCCGGATCGGCGAGCTGCGGATGGAGCGCCCGCGCGATCGCGCCGGTCAGGAACACACCATCCCACGCGCCGAACGCGAGCGCGAGGTCGCCCGCGAAGGCGCCCAGATGCTCGACGAACATGCGGACGACCGCGGTGGCGATCGGATCGCGCGCGGTGTTGCGCGTAACGTCCTCGGGCTTGGCGATCCTGGTGCCACCGGACAGCGCTTCATAGGCGAGGCACAGGCCGGGCGCGCTGAGCAGGGTCTCGACGTCGAGCGCATGGCCCTTGGCGTGGCAATAGTCGGCGAACTTGCGCTCGTCGGGAGTCGAGGCGGCGAAGGCCATGTGTCCGGCCTCGCTCTGGACGGGTACGAGCTTGCCGCCCGCTGTCACGAGCGCGGCGACGCCGAGCCCGGTGCCGCTGCCGATCACGACATAGCTTCCGCCGGGCTCGACCGCGCGAGGCGCGGGGCCGTGGAGCGAAGTGAAGGCGGATGCCGGAAGCAAGGTGAGCGCGAGCGCATTGGCCGCGCATTCGTTGAGCGCGCGCGGCGGCGCGCGGAGTACCGCCTCGACGCCCGCTAATGAAATATACCAGCGGCTTCCGGTCAGGTTGATCAGATCGCCGCGCGCGGCGCCCGCGACCGCGAGCACGCTCGGCAACCGCGCGTCCTGCAGCCCGAGGCCGTTCAGATAGGCTACGAGCGCGCTGGTGAAGGTGGGGTGGTCGCTGGTCGAGAAGCGGCGGACGTCGCGCGGATGCAGCCCCGCTTCGCCGCCGGTCAGCCCGAAACGGACCGACTGACGGCCGATATCAGCCACCAACGCCAAGCCTTCGCCCATCGGCGCGCCCCTCCTGTTCGGTCTCCTTTGGAGATCCGGCAGCTGTTATCGCTAACACTTGTTACTGTAACGATAAAGGGGAAATCTTGGCAACGTTGTCAGTTGACCGTCACTCCGGTGAACGCCGGATCTCATGCCACATGCCATGCGCTCTCTCACCCGATCCCGGCTTTCGCCGGGATGACAGTAGAGCCTAGAGAACCTCGAAAAGCCCGGCCGCGCCCATGCCGCCGCCGACGCACATCGTCACGACGACATACTTCGCGCCACGGCGCTTGCCTTCGATCAGCGCGTGGCCGGTGCAGCGTGCGCCGGTCATGCCGTAGGGATGGCCGATCGAGATCGAGCCGCCGTTGACGTTGAGCAGCTCGTTGGGAATGCCGAGCTTGTCCTGGCAATAGAGCACCTGGACCGCGAAGGCCTCGTTCAATTCCCACAGGCCGATATCGTCCATCTTCAGGTTGAAGCGCTCGAGCAGCTTCGGAATCGCGAAGACGGGGCCGATGCCCATCTCGTCGGGCTTGGTGCCGGCGACCGCCATGCCGACATAGCGGCCGAGCGGCGTGAGCCCGCGCTTCGAGGCGAGCGACTCCTCCATCAGCACGCTGGCCGACGAGCCGTCCGAGAGCTGCGACGCGTTGCCGGCGGTGACGGTGCCGTTCGGCAGCACCGGCTGGAGCGCGGCGAGGCCCTCGGCGGTGGTCTCGGGGCGATTGCCCTCGTCCTTCGCCAGCGTCACCTCCTTCTGCGTGACTTCCTTGGTCTCCTTGTTGACCAGGTTCATCATGGCGGTGACGGGGACGATCTCGTCGTCGAACTTGCCCGCGGCCTGTGCGGCGGCGGTGCGCTGCTGCGACTGGAGGCCATAGGCGTCGCAGCGCTCGCGTGAGATGCCATAGCGCGCGGCAACGACTTCGGCGGTCTGGAGCATCGGCATGTAGATGTCGCCGTGCATCGCGAGCAGCTCGCGATCGGGCTCGACCCGCATCGCCGGGGTCTGGACGAGGCTGATGCTCTCGACGCCGCCGCCGATCGCGATCTCCATATTGTCGATGATGATCTGCTTGGCCGCGGTGGCGATCGCCATCAGCCCCGACGAGCATTGCCGGTCGAGCGACATGCCGGGGACCGTGACCGGTAGCCCTGCGCGGAGCAAAGCGTTGCGCGCGATGTTGCCGGCCTGGCTGCCCTGCTGGAGCGCGGCGCCGAAGATCACGTCGTCGACCTCGGCCGGATCGACTTTGGCGCGCTCGACCGCGGCCTTGATCGAATGGCTGCCCAGCGTCGGCGCGGGCGTGGCGTTGAACGCGCCGCGATAGGCGCGGCCGATCGGCGTGCGGGCAGTGGAGACGATGACGGCGGAGCGGGACATTCTTTTCTTCCTTTCCAATTTCGCCCCTCTCCCGCTTTCGCGGGAGAGGGAGGGGCCC
>JAEWCK010000057.1 GCA_023390675.1 Pseudomonadota bacterium | reverse complement strand
GCGGGGGCGGGGGGGTGTCCCCCCCCCGCGTTGGGGGGGGGGGGTGGGGGGCGGGCCTGCCTGAAGCGACGCGGATGGGGCTATCCCCTCCCCTAGCCCCTCCCGCAAGCGGGAGGGGGATTCTTGCGGAGGCCGATAGCGCACCAGCCGCCCCGTGCTCGGCAGAAACCCCCGATACGGGTCTTCGGCATAGACGCGATTCTCGATCGACCAGCCGTTGATCTTCACGTCATCCTGCGTGATCGACAGTTTCTCGCCCGCCGCGACGCGGATCATCTGCTCGACCAGATCGAGCCCGGTGATCTCCTCGGTCACCGGATGCTCGACCTGGAGCCGGGTGTTCATCTCGAGGAAGTAGAAGCCCTGCCCGGTCTTGTCCGCGCCCGAGACGATCAGCTCGACCGTGCCCGCGCTGTAATAGCCCACCGCCCGCGCCAGCGCGACCGCCTGCTCGCCCATCGCCTTGCGCATCTCGGGCGAGACGAACGGCGACGGCGCCTCCTCGACCACCTTCTGGTGCCGCCGCTGGATCGAGCATTCGCGCTCGTTGAGATAGAGGATGTTGCCGTGCTGGTCGCCCAGCACCTGGATCTCGATGTGCCGGGGCGACTCGATGAACTTCTCGATGAACACGCGGTCGTCGCCGAAGCTCGCCAGGCCTTCGCGTTTCGTGGCCTCGAAGCCCTCGCGGACGTCCTGCTCGCTATAGGCCAGCCGCATCCCCTTGCCGCCTCCGCCGGCCGAGGCCTTCATCATCACCGGATAGCCAATGTCCCCGGCGATCCTCACCGCCTCGTCGGTATCGGCGATCTCGCCTAGGAAGCCGGGCACGACATTGACCCCCGCTTCCTTGGCCAACTTCTTCGATTCGATCTTGTCGCCCATCGCCGCGATGGCATTGGGGGGCGGCCCGACGAACGCGATCCCCGCCTCGGCGCAGGCGCGCGCGAAGCTCTCGCGCTCGGAGAGGAAGCCGTATCCCGGATGGATGCAGTCCGCCCCGGTCTCCTTCGCCGCGAGCAGGATCAGATCGGCCTTGAGATAGCTCTCCGCTGCCGGCGCGGGGCCCAATCGCACCGCCTCGTCGGCCATCAGCACATGCGGCGCGCGCGCGTCGGCATCCGAATAGACCGCGACGGTGGCGATCCCCATCTTCCTGGCGGTGCGCATCACCCGGCATGCGATCTCGCCCCGATTGGCGATGAGGATTTTCTTGAACACTAGACTTCAGCTCCAGATCGCGCGCGACCAAAATATCGAATAACGGCTATGCCAAGCCCAACCGTAATCATGACGATCGAGAGGCAAATCGGAATAGCCCAGACCATTAGAAAAATGCCCGTTCCGGGCGCCCTTACTTCGTTGGGAGGGAGGGTAAGCAACCACAGTATCGGCGACACTGCGATCAAGAGGGTGGTTAGGCCGGCCAGAATTACGCGGGCTTTCGTCAAGAGCCAGACGCCTGCAATGATGTAGATCAAGGCCGCAACGCCAATCACTCCGCCGCCTCCATCCGCATCGGCTCCGCGCCTTTGCGGATCGCCCAACGCCGAACAATGATTGCGACCCCGGCCAGGTACGTTGCCGCCGTCACGCCAATAACGACGGCATAGGATATTTGCCGAACCCGCCTGCAAGGCGCGTCGAAGCAGTCGCCGAACACGAGAAAGCAGAACAGCAGGAAGAACAGTACAAGCGCTAGCCCCGTCCAGCGGAGGAGCAGCAATATCAATCGGGGGGCGCTCACTCCGCCGCCTCCACCACTTCCTTGTCATCCCGGGCTTGACCCGGGATCCCGCTTTTTCCGTTGCCAGAACAGCGGGACCCCGGCTCAAGACCGGGGTGACGGGTTGGAGTGGTACGCATCGGCTCCTCGCCCTGCAGCGGCGTCAGCCCCAGCTTCGCGAACAGCGCCGCATCCGCGCTGTCGCCACGGTTGCCGGTGGTGAGCAATTTGTCGCCGGTGAATATCGAATTGGCGCCCGCCATGAAGCAGAGCGCCTGCGTCGCCTCGCTCATGCTCTCGCGCCCCGCCGAGAGGCGCACCATCGATTTGGGCATCGTTATCCGCGCCACCGCCACCGTCCGCACGAACTCGATATCGTCGATCTTGGCGAGCGGTGTATCGGCCAGCATGTCGCCGAGCACCGTGCCCTTCACCGGCACCAGCGCATTGACCGGCACGCTCTCGGGATGCCGCGGCAGCGTCGCCAGCGCGTGAATAAAGCCGACGCGGTCGGCGCGCGTCTCGCCCATCCCGACGATTCCGCCGCAGCACACGTTGATCCCCGCCTGCCGCACATAATCGAGCGTCTCGAGCCGGTCCTCGAAGGTCCGCGTCGTGATGACGTCGCCGTACTTCTCGGGCGAAGTGTCGATATTGTGGTTGTAGTAATCGAGCCCCGCTTCCTTGAGCTGGAGCGCCTGGTCGAAGCTCAGCATGCCGAGCGTCATGCAGGTCTCCATCCCCAGCGCGCGCACCCCGGCGACCATCGCCGCCACCGCGGGCATGTCGCGCTCCTTGGGGTTGCGCCACGCCGCGCCCATGCAGAAGCGCTGCGAGCCGGCGTCCTTTGCCGCCCGCGCGGCGGCGAGGACGCTCTCGACGTCCATCAGCTTCCCGGCCTTGAGGCCGGTCTCGGCATAGGCCGACTGCGAGCAATAGCCGCAATCCTCCGGGCAGCCGCCGGTCTTGATCGAAAGCAAGGTGCACAATTGCACTTCGTCGGGCGCGTGATGGTCGCGGTGCACGCATTGCGCGCGGAACATCAGTTCGCCGAAGGGGAGGTCGAACAATGCGGCGATCTCGTCGCGGGACCAGTCCCTTCTTGGCTCCCCTCCCTGGACAAGGGAGGGGCCG
>JAEWCK010000025.1 GCA_023390675.1 Pseudomonadota bacterium | reverse complement strand
CCTCATATGCCGCCATCCGCGCCGTGCGCTCGCACAGATCGGGCTCGAAGCTCGCCGCCTCGCCCACCGGCACCGGGAAGATCGTGCGGTGGCCGTGGATCACGTCGGCGGCGAACAGCATCGGGATCTTGAGGCGGCTCTGCATCGCGGCGAGCTGCAGCCGGCGCGCCATCTCGGCGCCGTTGCCGTTGAACACCCCGGTGATCGAGCCGGCCCTGGCCTCTTCGAGCTGCGCCTCGAAGCTCGGGCCGTTGGTCGGCGGATTGAGCGCGGTCGCGACGCCGCCGCCCCAGGCGCTGGGCATCAGCGTCAATTGCCCCGCTTTCTCGGCGAGCGTCATCTTCGGGATCAGCGCATCGACGAAGGCGGGCACGGGCAACGCCGCGGCCTGGGCGAGCATCGCGCGCGCCGGGCTGGAGACCCAAGCCGCAACCGCGCCGGCCCCCAACAGTGCCGCGCGCCGCGAAATCCTGGTGTCGAACATTACATTCCTTCTCCCTGCCCGCCCGCCTTCACCCGAAGCGAACGTGGTTGTCACAGGGTCCGAACGCGCAACTTTTTTGCTTGTCGCGCCAGACCGTAACCGGTTACATAACCCTCGAAGGGCGGTATTGGCAATCGCCGAAAGCGGGCGCAAGCACGGGAAACGCGTGCGGCCCAGGTGAAGGGACTGGAATGGGCGAGGCCACGATCCGCGATGTCGCGCGCCGCGCCGAAGTTTCGGTCGCGTCGGTGTCGCGTGCGCTCAATGGCCTCGACAATGTCCGCGCCGAAACGCGCGAGCGCGTGATCAAGGCGGCCGCCGACCTCGGCTATGTCCCGCATGCCGGCGCGCGCTCGCTGAGTCTTGCCCGCGCGCACGCGATCGGCGTCGTGCTTCCCGATCTCCACGGCGAATTCTTCTCCGAATGCGTCCGCGGCATGGACAAGGAAGCGAGCCGGCGCGGCTATCTCCTGCTGCTTTCGAACATGCACGACGACAGCGATCAGGCCGCGGTGGCGCTGCGCGCGATGCGCGGGCGCGTCGACGGGCTGCTCGTCATGGCGCCGCATATCGAGGCCGCCGCGCTCGAGCGAACGCTGCCGCAGGCGCTTCCCGCAGTGCTGATCAACGGCCCCGCCGAGCTCGATTCGCGCCCCGCGCTGCGCTTCGACAACCGCGCGGGCGCAGCGGCGATGGTCGATCACCTGATCGCCAACGGCTATCGCCGGATCGTCCATATCGCGGGCGCCGCGGGCAATATCGACGCCGACGAGCGCGCGCAGGGCTATTCGGGCGCGATGCAGCGCCACGGGCTCGATCCGGCGATCATCCCCGGCAATTTCACCGAGGAAGCCGGCGAGACTGCGGCGCGCCGGATCCTTTCGGGCGAATATGCCTGCGACGCGGTCTTCGCTGCCAACGACATGATGGCGATCGGGTGCCTCCATACGCTGAGGAACGGCGGACAGCGCGTGCCCGAGGATGTCGCGGTGGCGGGCTTCGACGACGTGCCACTCGCGCGCTATCTCGCGCTCACGACGATGCGCGTGAACATTGCCGAGATCGGCGCGCGCGCAGTCGCGCGGCTGATCGATCTGCTCGAAGGCAAGGATGCCGGCGCTTCGAGCGAAATGCATACCCCCGAGCTCGTCGCGCGCGCCACCACCGCGCCGCGCGGCGGCACGGCGGGCGGAGCCGCGCATGCGTGACCGCGGCTCCGTTCTTTTTTGCGCTGGCGCTGTAACCGGTTTCAGCGGCCCGACCTCCGTTACACCCCCCCTCGGGGGCGGCGCTTCGCGCGTCGCTCCCAATTTTTTGGGGTAGTACGGGCGGGTTTCCCCATTTTTGCGTATACAGGAGTATGAAGATGATCGACCGGCGCGCGCTCCTCTCGCGATCCTCGCTGCTGCTCGCCGGCGCCGCGACCCCGGGGACGGCGATGGCGCAGGCGCGCAAGGGCGCGGCGGCGGCGCGCACGCTCCCGGCCTTCTACGAGGATATCGAAGCGCGCACCTTCCGCTGGTTCTGGGAGCTGGCGCGGCGCGACAACGGGCTCGTCCCCGATCGCTATCCGAGCTGGTCGTTCTGTTCGATCGCCTCGGTCGGCTTTGCGCTCACGGCCTATCCGATCGGAGTCGAGCGCGGCTGGATCACGCGCGCCGAGGCGCGCGACCTGACGCTCACCACCCTGCGCTTCTTCTGGGAAGGCCCGCAGGGACCCGCGCCGTCGGGGAATATCGGCCACAAGGGCTTCTTCTACCATTTCATCGACATGATCACGGGCGAGCGGTACCGCGACGTCGAGCTCTCCAGCGTCGACACGACGATCCTGCTGATGGGGATGCTGTTCGCCGCGCAATATTACGACCGCGCGGACGCCAGGGAGCGCGAGATTCGCGACCTGGCGCACAAGATCTACGCGCGCGCCGACTGGAACTTCTTCCGCTCGGACGGGCGCAAGCAGATCTCGATGGGCTGGAAGCCCGAGAGCGGGCTGATCGAACGCAACTGGGACGGGTATAACGAGGGGATGTTCGTCTACATCCTCGCGCTCGGCGCCCCCGAGCACGCGGTGCCGGCGGACAGCTGGTCGCAATGGACCGCACCCTATCCGCGCTTCTGGCGCGGCGAAGGGCCGACGCGCCATATCGCCTTCGCGCCGCTCTTCGGCCACCAGTACAGCCATATCTGGATCGACTTCCGCGGCATCCGCGACGCCGCGATGCGCGAGGCGGGGTTCGACTATTTCGAGAACAGCCGCCGCGCGACCTATGCCAACCGCGCGTACTGCGCGGCGAACCCGCAAAAGTGGGACGGCTGGTCGAAGGATATCTGGGGCCTCACCGCATGCGATGGCCCGGGCAATTTCCGGATGGAGTTCAAGGGCGAGCGCCGCGAGTTCTTCGGCTATGCCGCGCGCGGGCCGCTGGGCCAGCCCGACGAGCGCGACGACGGCACGCTGGCGCCGACCGCGGCATTGGGCTCGCTGCCCTTCGCCCCCGAGATCGTGATCCCGGCCGCCGAGGCGATGCGACGCGAGCATGGCGATCTGCTCTATGGCAAATACGGCTTCTACGACGCGTTCAACCCGAGCTTCCGCTGGACCGACAAGCGGCTGGAGAAGGGCCGCGTCGACCGGGCGAGGGGCTGGTACGACACCGACTATATCGGAATCGACCAAGGGCCGATCCTGCTCCAGGCGGCGAATTATCGCAGCGACTTCGTGTGGAAGCGAATGCGGAGGTGCGCGCCGATCCGGAAGGGGTTGCAGCTCGCGGGGTTCACCGGGGGGTGGCTGAGCTGACGCTCGCGCGGCCGGGGTGGCGGTGGTGGTTATTGGATGCGGATCGCCTTGCTCCGCCGCGAAACCCCGTTCTCGTCGAACGCCTCGACCGCGACCCAGTAATCCACGCCAACATTGAGCGCGCGGATGTCCATCGCCGCGCCCTGATCGGCCCAGCGCTGATAAGTGAGCGTCAACCGGTCGGGCCGTACGCCCCACAGCACGTTGTAGCCGACCGCGCCCTTCACCGGCTTCCACGCGATGTGCGCGTTGCGCGCATCCGCATCGCGCTGCGCGGTCACGCCGCCCGGCGTTCCCGGCGCCCTGCCGCCTGCGCTGCCGAACACACGGATGTCGCTGATCGCGAGGTTCGCGCCGCCGACATGGCCGTGGACGTAGCGCACGTAGCGCGCTCGCACCGGGGCGGGGAGCTCGAAATAGGCATTGGGCCGGTCGCGCCGCGGCGCCTCGGTCTTCGCCAGCGGGCTCCAGTTCTTGCCGTCGAGCGAGGACTGCAGCTCGAACTCGGTATAGATGTCGGGCGCATCGCCGAAGCGGTTGGACTTGTAGTCGGCGAAATTGACCTGCACCGCGCGCAGCGTCTTCGCCGCACCCAGATCGAGCGTCAGGGTCTCGCCCGGCTTGTTCTCGGCGGCCACCCAGAAGGTCCGCGGATTCTCGTCGGTCACCCGGTCCGCCGTAAACTCGCCCATCGTTGAAGACGCGCTCGCCGCCTTCCGGTACGAAAGCAGCATCCAGCCGGTGAACAGGCTCTCGGGATCCTCGACCTTGCCCGTCGGCGCATAATGGGGGAAGTCGCCGAAGCGGGTCGAGACCGACATCTGCCCGTCGGCCCAGAACTTCGCCGGCCACATTCCGATCCGCCGCTCGAAGGTCCAGTTGTAGCCGATCCACGGCGTGCCGGTGTTCCACCAGTTTCCGTGCACATCCTCGAAGGTCGAGCCATGCCCCGCGCCCTGGACGAACCCGCCGGGCTTGTACGCTACCGGGTTGTACGGTGCGTAGGTGAACGGCCCCAATGGCTTGTCCGAAACGTAGGTGCCGTTCGAGTACGCGTTATATTCGGTCCCGGGCGCGCCGTACTGGAGATAGTAGCGCCCCTTGACCTTGGTCATCCACGCGCCCTCCATGAAAGGCTTGATCGGCGTGCCGTCGGGGTGCCCGCCGATATGATCGGGACCGAAGCGCTCCCAGCCATGCTGGTCGGGATGCAGCGCGAGCATCGGCCTGGCCGGGCCCTTATAGATCAGCCGGCCGTCCCTGAACTCGATCTCCATCGCGTAGAGCGGGAAGACGTTCGACGAATTCCAGTAGAGATACCATTTGCCGTCATCGTCCTTGAACAATGCCGGATCCCACGGCCCGGGCGGGATCTGACCGTCGCCGGGCTTGATCTTGTCCTCCTCGCCGGGGCGCACCTGGCCGGGGAGCGGGGGCATGCGCCGCACCTGGAAATCGAGCTTGCCGCTGTCGGGGTCGGTCGTGGAGAGGATCGATCCCGGCTCCATCATCGACGGCTGGATGATGATCCGCTCGCCGTCGGTCCACACCGCGGGCGCGACGATCGACTGCATCGGCCAGCGGCTGGGGGTGATGAACTTCCAGTGGATCAGATCCGACGACGACCAATAGCCGTCCGCCAACGTCTCGAAGAGATAATATTTGCCCTTGAAGGTGACGATCGCCGGATCGGCGCCGGTCCGGTACGAGATGCCTTCGTTGAGCTGCTCGAAATTGTAGCGGTAATCCAGGTCGATCGGATTGGCGTAAGTGTGCCGCGCCTCCTGCGCCCCGGCGGACGTGGCGGCCAAGGCGGCCCCGAGCAGCAGCAATTTACGCATCGCGATACCCCTTGATGAAGATGTTGGCGGTGAGCCGTCCCCGCCGCGGATCGGCGCTGAGATCGGCATCGGGGGGGATGATCCCCGAATGGAGAAGGCAGCCCTGATAGATGGCGAGCCGCCCGGCGCGCCCATCGATGCGGCCGATCTCGTCGAAGAGCGCGTTCGATCCGGCAGTGTAGCCCGACAGCGTGCCGTTCTCGCGCTTCGCCGCCGCGACGAAGGCATCCATATTGGCCTCGTCGATGCGCTCGATTCCTGTCGATCGCTGGCGATAGAAGGCGGTGCCCTCGGTCTCACCCAGATAGTGGAGCAGCGCCACGTAGCCCGGATCGGTCGAATCGAAATGCGGGGCGCGTTGCGCGAGGCTCAGCGCCTCGGGGGCCGCGGTGACCATCGAGAAGCTCGCCTCGAGCAAGTCGAACCGGTCGAAATCGAACGCGCCGCCGAGGAAGGGCGCAGCGTCAGCGAGCATCGCCTCGACATAGGCCCAGGCTTCCTTGTCGGCTGGCGAGAGCACGCGCCGCAGCCCGGGATAATAGTTACTGGTCTGCGCCGGAAAGGGCGCCAGCGCCGCGGCGATCCCGACGATCGCGTCCACATCGCCGCCGAAGCCGTCGATCGTCACGACCGGGCTGTGCGCTTCTCCGACATGGCCGAGCTGCGGCTGCACGCTTGCTCCTGAGACAAACGGGGGAGAGGAACCGGGCCGGCTCCCCTCCCCCATGATCCTGAGCCGGGAAGCTCAGAACTTGTACTTCGCGCCCACCTGGAAGCTGCGCGCGTTGCCGACCGTGCCGTTCTCCTCGAACGTCGGGTTCTCGCCGCTGCCGGCGCCCCAGGCCGAGAAGTTGCGGTTGACCGTGTCGAACACGTTGAACGCCGCGAAGCTGACCTCGAGCTCGTGGTTGCCCGCGAACGGCATCTTGAATTTCTTCGCGATGCGCAGGTCGAGGTTCGAATAGGCGAAGGTCTCCTTGGGGAAGAAGACGCCGCCCATATTGCCGTAGCAGCAGGCGTTCTCCGGCGGGTTCGCCTTGAAGATGATATTGCCGAAGGCCGGGCCCGAGCTCAGCGTCAGCGTGCCCGACAGCACCGTGTCGAACGGACCGCGGACGATGCCGGTGCCGACGAAGCGATACTTCTCGACGCCCTGGACATATTCCCAGCCATAGGCGTCGACGCGCGGGCCGTTGTAGAACTCGTCGTTGTTGGCGAGCTCCTGCGCCACGTTGGTGCGCGCCAGCTGCAGGGTCAGCGCGCTGGTGAAGCCCCAGCGGCTGTTCTGGGTGAACGGCTTCTCCGCGGTGATGTACAGCGCGTTGTAGACCGCCTTGCCGTGGTTGTCGCCGATGTTGAGCTTGCCGTTGAAGCCCGGCAGATCGCCCTGCGTCGGGAAATCGTCCTCGATCCACTGGTCGCCCTGCGACGTGTAGGTGCCGTTGGGCAGGCGATTGCCGCGCACATAGCGGAAGATGTTGTGGCTGCGGATGTGCGAATAGGTGATCGAGGTCTGGATCTGCCCGAAGCGCTTGCGGATGCCCAGGTTGAACTGGTCCGAATAAGGCAGCTTGGTATCGTTGTTGAGCAGCCAGACGTCGCCGCCCAGTCCCGTCGCGGTCGCCGCCGCGCGGAGTGCGCCCACGTCGCGAAGGTTGTTGTTGAACGGCACGAAGGTCGGATCGCCCGCATGCGCCGCGCACGCGTCGAGCGTGCCGAAGCCGCCGCCCGCCGGGTTGCAGAAGCGCAAGGTCACGACGCGCTGGTAATAGCTCTTCACCGTCTCGATGCCGGCGGTGATGAACAGCGGACGGTCGAAATAGCGGCCCGCGCCGCCGAAGAAGACCAGGTCGCGGTCGCCCTTGACGTCGTAGCTCGCCCCGATGCGCGGCTGGAACGCGCCCCAGAAGGGATCGCGGTTGTTGCCGGTCGAGATATAGTCGTCGGGATTGATCCCCGCCGCCTGCCAGCCCGGATAGTTGCGCAGCGCCGTGACGATGTTGCCCGGCGTCACGAACTTCTCGTTCTTGGCGTTGGTCTCGAAGTCCCAGCGCAGGCCGAGATTGAACGTCCAATGCTCGTCGGGCGTCCAGTCGTCCTGGATGAAGGCGCCGATCTGGGTGTTGTTCGCGCTTGCCGGCCGGAAGTCGACCACCGAGACGCGCGCGCCATAGGGCGTGCTCGAGCCGAAATCGGTGAAGCCCGCGGCGTTGAAGTAATAGCCGCCGTTGCTGTACGAATCCTCGGTCCGCTCATAGCGGTTGTACGCCACCTTGGCGCCCGCCTTGATGACGTGCGCGCCGCCATAGAAAGTGACGTTGTTCTTGACCGTGAAGGTTTCCTGGTGGTCGTTCTGCTCGAAGCTGTTGGTGCCGAGCGCGGCGACCTGGCCGAAATCGGTGCCGTTCGACAGGCTGATCTCGGGGCCTTCGCTGGTGCGCGGCGTGCCGTTGTCGACGCGGCTGTACGAGATGAACATCTCGTTGAGCCAATTGTCGCCGCGGTGGTTCCAGTCGGCCTGGAAGGTCTTCACCGAGTTGTTGAGGATGTGGCCGTGGCTCGGCACCGAGGTGCCGCCGAAATCGGCGAGGTTGGCCTCGTCGCGGATGAAGGCCGACAGGTTCACCGTGTCCTTGTCGGTTGCGAAGAAGGTCAGCTTGCCGAAATAGAGCCGCTGCTTGAAGTCCTGCGGATAGCTGCCGTTATACTGCGTCTGGATCGCGCTCGGCACCGGCGCACCGAAATTGACCGCGGTCGACGGGCTCTTGCGGTCCATGCCTTCGAACGCGGCATAGAAATGCACGACGTCGGGGACGATCGGGCCGCCGAGGTCGGCGCCGTACTGCCAGCGGTTATAATCGGGCTTGGGGTTCGCGCCGGTCGGGTTGTTGGCGTTGCCGGGACGGTCGAAATAGGGCCGGCCGACGAAGGACTTGGGCTGCCACTCGCCGAAGGCGTCGCCGTGGAACTCGTTGCCGCCGGTCTTGGTCACCGCGGTGATGATCGCCGAGCCGGCCTGCTCGTACTCGGCCTTGAAGTTCTGCGTGTTGACCGCGAACTCCTGCACCGCGAGCTGCGGGAAGGGATTGCCCTGCGAGAAGTTCTGGCCCGAAAGACCGCCGTGGTTGATCGGGTTCTTGAGGCTCATGCCGTCGACGAAGACGTTGGTCTGGTCGGGGCTCACCGCGCCGGCCTGGATCTGGCGGTTCGATCCCGGCGGCGAGACGTTTACGCCCGGAGCGAGCGCGGCGAAGTTGAGGAAGTTGCGGTCGCTCTGCGGCAGGTTCTCGATCTGCGCGG
>JAEWCK010000012.1 GCA_023390675.1 Pseudomonadota bacterium | reverse complement strand
AAGCACGCCTTTGTCGGCCGCGACGACGGCCAGATCCGCGTCCGCTTCGAGGCGGCGGGCAAGGGCTGGCGGCTGACCGTCGCCGACAATGGCGACGGCATGCCCGCCGCGACGCGCGCGAGAGGCCGCGACGGCGGCTTGGGCCAGCGGCTGATCGACGCCTTCGCGCGACAGGCGGGCGGCACCGTCGCCACCGAGAGCAGCAAGGAAGGCACCGTGGTGACGGTGACGCTCGAGCCCTAGCCGAGCGCCTCGACCATCTCCGCCAGCTCGAGCCAGCGTATCTCGGCGGCGTCCTTCTCGTCGCGCAGCTTGGCGATGCCGTCGCTCAGCGCCGCGAACCTGGCGGGATCGCGCGCATAGAGATCGGGATCGGCCAGCGCCGCCTCGTCCTTCGCGATTCTGCCTTCGATCTCCTCGAGCCGCTTGGGCAGCAGATCATAGTCGCGCTGGTCCTTGTAGCTGAGCTTGGTGCGCGCCTTGGGCGCTTCGGGCACAGCCGCCGCCTTGGGGGCTTCCTTCTTCGGCACGGCGCGCGGCCGGCGCTTGGCCTCCCAGTCGGCATAGCCGCCCGCGACCACGTCGACATGGCCCGACCCGTCCAGCCCGAGCGTCACCGTCACCGTGCGGTCGAGAAAGTCGCGGTCGTGGCTTACGATAAGCACCGTGCCGTCATAGTCCGCGATCACTTCCTGAAGCAGATCGAGCGTCTCGAGGTCGAGATCGTTGGTCGGCTCGTCGAGCACCAGCAGATTGGACGCCCGCGCGAACTCGCGCGCGAGCAGCAGCCGCGATCGCTCGCCGCCCGAAAGCGTCCCGATCTTCGCTTCGGCGATCGAGGGATCGAACAGGAATTCCTTGAGGTAGCCGTGGACGTGCTTCTTGACCCCCAGCACCTCGATCCAGTCGCCGCCGTCCGCCAGCACGTCGCGGACCGACTTGGCGGGATCCATAAGGCTGCGCTGCTGGTCGATGATCACGCTTTCGAGCGTCTTGGCGAGCCGCACTTCGCCGCTGTCGGGCGCAAGCTCGCCGGTCAGCAGCTTGAGCAGGGTCGACTTGCCCGTCCCGTTCGCGCCGACGATGCCGATCCGGTCCCCGCGCGTGACCCGGAAGCTCAGATCCTTGATGATCGTTCGCTCGCCAAAGCGCTTGGTGACGTGCCGGGCGTCGATCACCACCTTGGTCTGCGCGCCGTCCGATCCGGTAACAAGGTTCGCCGCGCCCTGCGGCCCCAGCATCGCTGCGCGCTCGGCGCGCATTTCCTTGAGCTTCGCGAGCCGTCCCTGATTGCGCCGCCGGCGCCCGGTCACGCCGCGCTGGAGCCAATGCTCCTCGATCTTGAGTTTGGCGTCGAGCCGCTCGGCGTTGCGCGCCTCCTCGGCATAGACCTGGTCGGTCCACGCCTCGAACCCGCCGAACCCGATCTCGGCGCGGCGGATCGATCCGCGGTCGAGCCACAAGGTCTGCTTCGTCAATCGCGTCAGAAAGGTGCGGTCGTGGCTGATCGCGATGAACGCCCCGGTGTATCGCCCCAGCCAATCCTCGAGCCATTCGATCGCGGCGAGGTCGAGATGGTTGGTCGGTTCGTCGAGCAGCAGCACGTCGGGGTTCTGCGCCAGCGCGCGCGCGATCGCCGCGCGCCGTCGTTCGCCCCCGCTGGCGGTCGCCGCCTCGCGCCCCAGGTCGATGCCGAGCTGGTCGGCGATCGCCTCGGCCTCGTGCTGCTGCGGCGCGTCGTCGCCCGAGAGCACATAGTCCATCAGCGTCGCGCAGCCCGTCATCCGCGGCTCCTGCTCGAGCAGCACGACGTGCGTCCCCGGCACGATCGTCCGCCGCCCCTCGTCGCTGTCGATCACCCCTGCGATCAGCTTGAGCAAGGTCGTCTTGCCCGCGCCGTTGCGCCCGATCAGCGCCAGCCGGTCGCGCTCGCCGATATAGAGATCGAGCCCGCGGAACAGCCAGCCCGAGCCCTGGACGAGGCCCAGGCCCTCATATGCCAATACAGGTGCAGCCATGGCGCGCCACCTAGGGACCTCTCGCGCCCCCTGCAAGTTACGCAGCCCTGACGAGGACGTTCAGGGGCTATTCAATGCCCGGTACGCATGGCAGACGCATGGGAATGCTGGCCAAGACCGTTCTGACCGCATGCCTGGGAGCGCTTGCGCTCGCCGGAACTGCGTCCGCGCATCCGCTGCGCGACCGTCAGGACGGGACCGCGCCGACTTCGAAGCGCCAGGCGAAGACCCGGAGCCTGCCGGTGCGCGAGATCGAGCGCCGCGTGATCCCGCGATTGCCGGGCGCGCAATATCTGGGTTTCGACTTCGATCCGGACACGGACATTTACACGCTCAAATTCCTGCGCAATGGATCGGTGATCTGGGTGGACGTCGACGGCCGCACCGGCAACATCGTCCGCCGCACGGGCAATTAGGGCTCCAGGGGACCAATTCATGCGACTATTGATCGTCGAGGACGAGCCCAATCTGGGCCAGCAGCTCAAGAACGCGCTCGAAGGCGCGGGCTATGCCGTCGATCTCGCCACCGATGGCGAGGAAGGCCATTACCTCGGCTCGAACGAGCAATATGACGCGATCATCCTCGACCTCGGCCTTCCCGAGATCGACGGCCTCACCGTGCTCGATCGCTGGCGCAAGGAAGGCAAGACCACGCCGGTGCTGGTGCTGACCGCGCGCGACAGCTGGTCGGACAAGGTGGCGGGGCTCGACGCCGGCGCCGACGATTATGTCGCCAAGCCCTTCCAGACCGAGGAATTGATCGCTCGCCTCCGCGCGCTGATCCGCCGCGCGTCGGGCAATGCTTCCGCCGAGCTCACCGCCGGCGACATCCGCCTCGACACCCGCTCGGGCAAGGTCACCAAGGACGGCGAGCCGGTGAAGCTTACCGCGCAGGAGTACAAGCTCCTCTCCTATCTGCTCCACCACAAAGGCAAGGTGGTCAGCCGCACCGAGCTGATCGAGCACATCTACGATCAGGATTTCGATCGCGATTCGAACACGATCGAAGTCTTCGTCACCCGCATCCGCAAGAAGCTGGGTCCCGACGTGATCACCACCATCCGGGGGCTCGGCTACAGCCTCGAGGAACCGGCCGACGCCTGATCCGATGCGCGCGCTCGCCCACAGGCTCGGCGGGCTCCGGCGGCGCCTGTTCGGCAAGCGCGAAGGCGCGAGTGGAGCCGAGGATGCGCCGCGTCCCTCCGATCCGCCGCCCCGCCGCTACACCCGCACCACCGGCTCGGTCAGCCGGCGCATGCTACTCGTCGCGACCGCATGGATCATGCTGCTTCTCGTCGGCGGCGGCATCGCGCTCGATCGCGTGCTGATCACCACCGTCACCAAGAATTTCGACGACCAGCTCGACTATGTGCTGAAGGCGATGATCTTCACTGCCGAGATCGATTCGAACGGCGAGGTGATGAACAACCGCGAGCTCGCCGACCAGCGCTTCCTCGAATATAATTCGGGCGCCTATTGGCAGATCAGCGGCAAGGGCCACGAGCCCTACATCTCGCGCTCGCTGTTCAATCGCTATCTGCGTGTCGACGAGCGGCATCAGGACAACGACGTCCATGTCTATGACAGCCGCGAGATTCCCGGCCAGCTGATCCGCATCGCCGAGCGCGACGCCAGGCTCCCGGGATCGGACGTTCGCTGGCGCTTCCAGGTCGCGCAGAGCCGCGAGACGCTCGATACCCAGATCAAGACGCTGCGCCGCACGCTCGTGCGCAGCTTCGTGCTGCTCGGACTCGGGTTGATCGTCATGGTCGCGCTGCAGACCTGGTATGGCCTGCTGCCGCTGCGCAAGGTGCGCTCCGAGATCGCGCGCCTTCGCGCCGGAAAATCGACTCGGGTCGAAGGCGCGATGCCCGCCGAAGTCGCGCCGATGGTCGAGGAACTGAACGCGCTGGTCGAGCATAACGACCGTCAGGCCGAGGAGGCGCGCCGCCACGCGGGCAACCTTGCCCATGCGCTCAAGACTCCGCTCAGCGTGATTATGAACGCCGCCGCTGCGGGGCAGCCCGATCTCGATACCGCAGTGATCCGCGAAGCGCGGACGATGCGGCGTCAGATCGACCACCATCTCGCCCGCGCCCGCGCCGTGGGCCGCCGCGGCTCGGCGCATAGCCGCGCGCCGGTCTGGCCCTCGGTCGAGGCGGTCGAGCGCGCGGTGGCGCGGCTCTACCCCAATGTCCGGATCGACGTGGACGGTCCGCACGATCTGGTCGCGCATATCGAGCGCCAGGATCTCGACGAAATCCTCGGCAACCTCGTCGAGAACGCCGCCAAATATGGCGGCGGCAGCGTGTTCATCACCGTTCGCGCGGAGGCCGGCTTCGCCGAGATCATGGTCGAGGATGACGGCCGCGGCATCCCCGAATCCGAGCGCATCCGCATCTTCGATCGCGGCGTCCGCCTCGATACCGGCAAGCCCGGCACCGGCCTCGGCCTCGCGATCGTCCGCGACGTGGCGGAAATCTACGACGGCACTGTCAGCCTCGAGGAAAGCGAGGATCTGGGCGGCTTGCTCGTCAGGCTCAGGCTACCGGCGGCTTCGTAATTCCTCCCGGTTCCGGGGACGAATTAAAGAACCCGCATCGCCTCCGCCGCGATCGTCAGGCTCCGCTTGCGCGCTTCGTGGTCGAACATCGCGCTCGTCAGCATCAGCTCGTCCGCCCCGGTCCGCGCGATGAAAGCCGCGATCTGGTCGCGCACCTTTTCGGCCCCGCCGACCGCGCTCGCCGAAAGCACCTGATCGAGCATCGCATTACCGTGCGCGCCGAGGCTTTCGCGATAGCCCGGCACCGGCGGCGGCAGCTGGATGCCCTTGCCCGTGGTGCGGATCGCGACGAATGCCTGCTGCTGCGACGTGGCGAGCAATTCGGCCTCCGCGTCGCTGTCGGCCGCGAACACATTGAACCCCAGCATCAGATGCGGCTTGTCGAGCACGTCCGAAGGCCGGAAGCCCCGCCGATACATGTCGATCGCCTCGTCGATCAGCCCCGGCGCGAAATGCGAGGCGAAGGCATAAGGCAGCCCGAGCGCCGCGGCGAGCTGCGCCCCGAACAGGCTCGACCCGAGGATCCACAGCTGCGGCTTCGCCCCCGCACCGGGCGTCGCGCGGATGCCGGTCCTTCCGTCATCGGCGAAATAGCTTTGCAGCTCCATCACGTCCTGCGGAAAGGCGTTGGCGTCGCTGTCGAGATTGCGCCGGATCGCCATCGCCACGCGCTGGTCCGATCCCGGCGCGCGCCCGAGCCCGAGATCGACGCGCCCCGGAAACAGCGCGTCCAATGTCCCGAACTGCTCGGCGATCTGGAGCGGCGCGTGGTTGGGCAGCATGATCCCGCCCGCGCCGACGCGGATCGTCCGTGTTCCGCCGGCGACATGGCCGATGACCACCGCCGTCGCGGCGCTGGCGAT
>JAEWCK010000007.1 GCA_023390675.1 Pseudomonadota bacterium | reverse complement strand
CGCGCAGGACGTCCCTGCCGGCGCGCTCCAGACTCCGGCGGTCGAGCCGCCGCCGCCCTCGCCCACTGCGCTGCCCGCCGACGACGACCAGATCCAGTTCACCGCCGACCAGCTCGATTACGATAGCGAGGCCGATGTCGTCACGGCGAGCGGCGATGTGCGCCTCTATCGCCGCAGCGACCGGCTGCGCGCCGACAAGGTGGTGTGGAACCGCAAGTCGGGTCAGGTCTCGGCCGAGGGCAATGTCGTCGTGGTCAATCCCGAGGGCGACATCGCCTATGGCGACCATATCGAGCTTACCGATACGCTGAAGGACGGCATCGTCCGCAACATGCTCGTGGTGCTCGACGCGGGCGGCCGCATCGCCGCCGAAAGCGGCGAGCGCAACAACGGCGTCATCACGGTTCATAACGCCGCCTACACCGCGTGCTCGGTCACCGATTCGGAAGGCTGCCCCAAGGAGCCTTCATGGAAGATCACCGCCGAGCGCGTGATCTACGACCCCGCCAAGAAACGCATCCGCTACACCGGCGCGCGCATCTCGGTGTTCGGCATCGCGACGATCCCGCTGCCGGTCTTCTCGCACCCCGCGGGCGGACAGAGCGACGACGGCTTCCTGATGCCCGACATCCGCTACAGCCGGACCAACGGCTTCCAGTTCGCGCTGCCTTATTATTTCAGCTTCTCGCCCAATCGCGACCTGACCGTCACGCCGCGCATATACACCGGCGTGCTACCCGTGCTGCAGGCCGAATATCGCGAGCTCAACAGCCTGGGCGCGTTTCGCGTCACTGCCTATGGCACGTACAGCCGCCGCGCCGACGACCTGACCGTCCCGGTGACGCCGGCCACGTCGAAAAACGACTTCCGCGGGTATCTCGACGCGGTCGGCAAGTTCCAGCTCGATCCCAACTGGAGCGCGAGCGCCTCGTTCCGCCTCGTCACCGACCGCACTTTCCTGCGCCGCTACGACATCACCCGCGACGATCGCCTGCGGAACAACATCCGCGTCGAGCGGATCGACGAGGACAGCTATTTCTCGATCAACGCCTGGGCGGTGCAGACCCTGCGCGTGGGCGACCGGCAGGGCCTCCAGCCCTACGCCATTCCCGAGCTCGACTATCGCCGCCGCATGGACGACGGCGTGCTCGGCGGCCGCTTCGAGTTTCAGGTAAACACACTCGCGATCGGCCGCTCGGACGGGCAGGACACGCAACGCGCCTTCGCCAGCGGGCGCTGGGACCTGCGCAAGCTCACCAATTGGGGGCAGGAGATCACGCTCACCGCCTATGCGCGCGGCGACGTCTACAATGCCGACGACACGCTGCTGACCACCGTGGCGAGCTATCGCGGGCAGGAGGGCTTCCATTTCCGCGGGATCGCTGCGGCCGCGGTGGACGTGAAATGGCCGTTCGTCGGCGATTTCCTCGGCGGCACCCAACGGATCACGCCGCGGATCCAGTTCGTCGCGTCGCCGAAGATCGAGAATCTCGCGGTGCCCAACGAGGACGCCCGCGCTGTCGATCTCGAGGATTCGAACCTCTTCGCGCTCAATCGTTTCCCGGGCTACGACCGGTTCGAGGATTCGACGCGCTTCACCTGGGGCGTAGACTATGCGCTCTATCTTCCCGGCTTCAGCCTCGATGCGAATGTCGGCCAGAGCTATCGCATCTCGTCGCGTCCCACGCTGCTCCCGGACGGGACGGGCCTGACCGACCGCGTGTCGGACATCGTCGGGCGAACGGTGGTGCGCTTCCGCGACTTCATCAGCTTCACGCACCGCTACCGGATCGACAAGGACGGCTTCGCCTTCCGTCGCAACGAAGTCGACATGACGCTCGGCTCGCGCTCGACCTATGTCCAGCTCGGCTATCTCCGCCTCAACCGCAACATCGGCCCGGCGCTCGAGGATCTGCAGGACCGCGAGGAAGCGCGTGCCGGCGCCCGCGTCCAGCTCGCACGCTTCTGGTCGGTCTCGGGATCGATCCTCGTCGATCTGACCGACCGCAACGAGGACATTTTGAGCCAGGCCGACGGGTTCGAACCCGTGCGGCATCGGCTCGGCGTCACCTATGAGGACGATTGCCTCCGCCTCGGCCTCACCTGGAAGCGCGATTACGAGACGACCGGCGATGCGCGGCGCGGCAACTCCTATCTGTTGACGCTGGCGTTCAAGAACCTCGGCCGCTAAGGCAGATTCCAGAGGGGAACAGCCGGTAAGCCTAAGTTCAGGCACAATTCGCGATTAATCGCGCGCTTTCCGGCATGGATTGAGGGTACGGATTCACGTGAACATCGGTGTTGTTAAGGCGATCCGCGCGGTGCGCGCATCCGCACTTGCGCTTGCGGCCGCAGGCCTCGCCACGGGCGCGGTCGCGCAGACCGCGCAAGACGCGCAGGGCGCCCAGACCGCTCCTGCGGACCAGGCTGCCCCCGCAAGCCAGATCGTTCCGGACGAAACGGCGCAGGAGGCGGCGCTGGCCGCGAGCCTCGATCTGCCCGCCAATCTCCAGATCTTCGGCAAGGCGAACCCCAATATCCGCAAGCCCACCGCGATCGTGAACGACGTGGTGATCACCGGCACCGATGTCGACCAGCGCGCCGCGATGGTCATCGGCATGCACAATCTCACGCTCAAGCCCGAGGAGCGCGACCAGCTGCGCATCTCTATGCTGCGCCAGCTCATCGACGAGACGCTCCAGATCCAGGAAGCCAAGTCGAACGAGATCACGATCGAGCCCAAGGAAATCGAGACCACGTTCAATCGCGTTGCAAAGAGCTTCGACAAGACCCCCGAGCAGTTCCGCACCTGGCTCAAGCAGATCGGCTCGTCCGAGCGCAGCATGAAACGCCAGATCGAAGGCGAGATGGCGTGGCGCCGCCTGCTCAACCGCCGCGTCGACATCAACGTCAGCGACGAAGAGGCGAACGCCTATATCGAGCGCCTCAAGGCCGCGCAGGGCCGCGAGGAATATCATCTCTACGAAATCTATCTGAACGCCACGCCGGACCGGAAGGCGGAGGTTTTCCAGGGCATGCAGCGCCTCATCGAGCAGATGAAGCAAGGCACGCCCTTCGGCTATCTCGCCCGCACCTATTCGGAGTCCTCGACCAAGGCGCAGGACGGCGATCTTGGCTGGATCCGCCTCGGGCCGGGCATTCTGCCCGACGAGATGGCAAAGGCGGTGCAGGAAATGCAGCCGGGCCAGGTCGCGGGGCCGATCGAGCTGCCGCTCGGCTTCACCGTGGTCTATCTCGCCGAGAAGCGCCAGGTCGGCATGGCCGATCCCAAGGAGGCCAAGCTCACGCTACGCCAGCTGACGATCGCTTTCCCCAAGGGGATCACCGAAGCGCAGGCCAGCGAGCGCGCTGCGCAGTTCGGCCAGGCCACGCAGGCGATGAAAGGCTGCGGCGACGTCAACACCGTCGCGGCAGCGCAGAACGCCGAAGTGATCGAAAAGGACGGCGTAGTGATCAAGGAGCTGCCGGGTGCGCTCCAGAACCTGATCCTGCCGCTCCAGGTCGGCCAGGCCACGCAGCCCTTCGGCACGATCGAGGACGGCGTGCGCGTGCTCGTGGTGTGCGGCCGCGACGATCCCCCGCCCCCGGGCCTGCCTTCGGCGGAGCAGGTGCAGGACCAGCTGGTCGAGCAGCGTACCAACATCCGCGCGCAGCGCATGCTCCGCGACCTGCGCCGCGACGCGCTGGTCGAATATCGCTGACGTGAGCACGATCCGGCCGCTCGCCATCTCGATGGGCGACTCGGCCGGGGTCGGGCCCGAAATCACGGCCAAGGCCTGGAAGGCGCGCGAGCTCCATTCGCTCGCACCCTTCTTCGCGGTGGGCGACGCCCGCGCGGTCGAGAAGGTGTGGGATGGGCCGATCGCGCGGATCGGCGACCCCGACGAAGCGATCTCGGTGTTCGAGCACGCGCTTCCGGTGCTTTCGATCGGCGATGCCGGCGAAGTCGTGCCCGGTGTACCCGACGTCGACGGCGCGCGCATCGCGCTCCAGGCGCTCGAGATGGCAGTGGGGCTCGCCAATGCCGGCGCGGCAGGCGGCGTGGTGACGGGGCCGGTCTCGAAGGCGCAGCTCTATCGCATCGGCTTTTCACACCCCGGCCAGACCGAATTTGTCGCCGAACGCTGCGGCATCTCGGGCGAGAATGCCGTGATGATGCTCGCGGGGCCCACGCTGCGCGTCGTGCCGATCACGGTGCACGAGCCGATCGCGCGCGTTTCCGAGCTGCTCACGATCGATCTCGTCCTTGCCAAGGCGCGGGTCACGGCACGCGGGCTGGGCCGCAATTTCGGGATAGAGAAGCCGCGCCTCGCTTTTGCCGGGCTCAATCCGCACGCCGGCGAGGGCGGTGCGATCGGGCGCGAGGAAGTCGACGTGCTCGTGCCTGCGATCGAGCAGCTCCGCGCCGAGGGGATCGATGCGGTCGGCCCCTTCGCCGCCGACGCGATGTTCCACCCGCGCGCCCGCGCCGGCTACGACGCCGCGCTCTGCCCGACGCACGATCAGGCGCTGATCCCGATCAAGACGCTGCATTTCGACGAGGGCGTCAACATCACGCTCGGCCTGCCGATCGTTCGGACCTCTCCTGACCACGGCACCGCCTTCGGCATCGCCGGCAAGGATGAGGCGCACCCCGGCGCGATGATCGCGGCGATTCGCATGGCCGCCGCCGCGGCGCAGCGGCGAGCCGAAGCCATCTAGACACCTCTCCCGCAAAGGCGGGAGAGGGCTATAGAGTGACGATGCCCAACCTCCCTCCCCTGCGTGAAGTCATCCAGAAATACGGGCTCAGCGCGAGCAAGGCGCTGGGTCAGAATTTCCTGTTCGATCACCAGCTGCTAGCCCGCATCGCGAGGGTGCCGGGTGATCTCGCGGGCGCCGAAGTGTTCGAGGTGGGTCCCGGTCCGGGCGGGCTCACCCGCGCGCTGCTCGAAGCGGGCGCGAGCGTCACGGCGGTCGAGCGCGACCGACGCTGCATTCCGGCGCTCGAGGAACTGGGCGCGCATTTCCCGGGCAAGATGCGCGTGATCGAAGGCGACGCGCTCGAGATCGACGCGCCGTCGCTGTTCGCGGGCAAGCCGCATGTCGTGGCGAACCTGCCCTACAATGTCGGCACCGCGCTGCTCGTCGGGTGGCTGTCGGCGCAGTGGGAGCCGTGGTGGGCGAGCCTGACGCTGATGTTCCAGAAGGAAGTCGCCGAGCGGATCGTCGCGGATCCCGGGAGCGACGCCTATGGCCGGCTCGCGGTGCTCGCGCAGTGGCGCTCGACTCCGCGGATCGCGATGACCGTCCACCGATCGGCCTTCACGCCGCCGCCCAAGGTCATGTCGGCGGTGGTCCACATCGTTCCCGCCGGAGCCCCTGATGGCGTCAAGCTGGCGGTGCTCGAAAAGCTCACCGGCGCGGCGTTCGGGCAGCGGCGCAAGATGCTGCGCCAGAGCCTGAAGGGCGTGCCCGGCGCGCTCGCCGCGATGGAGACGCTGGGAATCGATTCGAGCCGGCGGGCCGAAACGGTGTCGGTCGCCGAATTCGTGAGCCTGGCGCGGGCGCTGGGC
>JAEWCK010000348.1 GCA_023390675.1 Pseudomonadota bacterium | reverse complement strand
GATCGCGGGCAGTCCCAGGCAGCAGCGTTCCCAGCTCGTCGTACCCGCCGCGCCGATCGCAAGGTCGGCCGCGACCATAAGCCTGCAAACCTCGGGCGTGTCGACGTGCAGCGTGACGCGCGGCTCTTGGGCGGCGAGACCGCGCAGGGCATCGAGCGTCGGGGCGGCGCTGCCGAGGACGATATCGATCACCGCCCCGGTACGAGCGAGCGCGGCGCGCGCGGCGATTTCAGTGAGGCCACCGACATCGGTCATCCCGAGCGAAATCAGGATGCGCTCAACCGGGCCCGGCGCGCAGTGGCGGGCCAGCGCCGCCGGCCGGGCCTCGGCGAATTCGGGCCGGAGCAGCGCATAATGCGCGCCGATCAGCAGCTCGGCCGTGCCCCCGGTCAGCGGCGCATAGTCGGCGGGATCGCGGCCGAAGGTCTGGTCGACGAGCAGCGCACAGGCGTGCGGGCGGTTGGCGAGATCGTCGATCACTGCGATCCGCCCGACCGTCTCGCCCACCCGCGCCTCCCATCGCGCATCGAGGCCATAATGGTCGACGAGCAGCCAATCATAGCCTTGATCCGCCAGCAGCGCGGCGGTCCGCTCGGCGTCCTCGCGCTGGACAGTCTCGTCCCAGCTCGCACGGTCCCAGTCGCGCGCCGAATGCGCCGAGCCCGGAGCGGGCGCGATCTCGGCTAGGCCGATGTCCGCGTCCGCGATCAGCCGTCGCAGCGGATCGGGGATCGCCGCTGCGATGAACATCGTCTCCGCCCCGGCCTCCATAAGCCGCCGGGCGAGCGTGAGGCAGCGCATGACGTGCCCGCCGCCCATCTGCGGCGAGGCGTCGACCCGGAAGGCAATGCGCGATCCGGCCATTTTCAGAGTGTCCCTGCCATAGAATTGAGCGCCGATGGCAGCACTTGCCTTGGATTGGCAAGCCCCTATAGATGGCCGCCTTTCGAGGATCGAGCGACCCTTTCCGCCCATGACTACCGATTCAACGATAGGTATCCTGCGGATGCCGATGGGCAATTTGCGCTCGGCCTATAATGCCGTGTACGAAAACGGCTTCGATCCGATCTTCGTCGACAGCGACAGCAATTTCGACGATTTGAGCCATCTGATCGTCCCCGGCGTCGGCAATTTCCGCGCAGTGATGGGGCATCTCGAGGAGGCCGGCCTGGTCGACCGGATTCGCGGCTTTGCGGCGACCGGCCGCCCGCTGCTCGGCATTTGCGCCGGGATGCAGCTGCTCGCCGAATGGGGCACCGAGAGCGGCGACACGCCCGGGCTCGGCCTCGTCCATGGCCGGGTCGAACGGCTTCCCGAGGGGAAGGTGCTCCCGCATGTCGGCTGGAGCAGCGTCAAGTTCCGCTTCGACCACCCGGTGCTCGACGGAATCAAGCCCGGCCGCGATTTCTATTTCGTTCACAGCTATGCGCTGCAGACCGATCACGACGAAGAGTTCCTCGGCGAGACCGAATATGGCGCTCCGTTCGCCTCGATCGTCGCCAGGGACAATGTCGTCGGCTTCCAGTTCCATCCCGAGAAGAGCCAGGCCAACGGGCTGAAGCTCATCGAGAATTTCTGCCTCTGGGACGGCCATTGCTGAAGAAACGCATCATCCCGGTTCAGCTGCTGCTGGATGGCCGTCTGGTCAAAACGGTGAACTTCGGAAGCTGGCGCGACGTTGGCGATCCGGTGAAGAGCTCGGGCGTCTATAATTCGCAGAATGCCGACGAGCTGATCTTCCTCAACATCGCGCGTGTGGACCGCACAATCGAGAGCTTGCGCACGGTGATCGAGCGGGTCTCCGAAGTGAGCTTCATGCCGATGGCGATGGGGGGTGGCATCCACACCGCCGAGGACGCCGCCGAGCTGATCCGCACGGGGGCGGACAAGGTGGTGATCAACTCCGCCGCGTATCGCGACCGCTCGATCATCACCGCGACCGCCGAGACCTTCGGCGCGCAGGCGGTGATCCTGAGCGTCGACGCGCGCTGGGACGCCGAGGCGGGCCGCTATCAGCTCTATTCGGACTGCGGGCGGATGCGCGAGGACGTCACCCTCGCCGACCATATCGGCCGCTGCATCGAGGCCGGCGCGGGCGAAGTGATGATCCAGTCGATCGACCGCGACGGGACGATGGCCGGCTATGACATCGAGCTGATCCGCCAGGCCAAGACCGTATCCACCATCCCGGTGATCGCCGCGGGGGGATCGGGAAATTACGACCATCTGAAGGACGTGTTCCTCGAGACCGACGTCAGTGCGGTCGCGTGCGGCAGCCTGTTCAACTTCTCGGACTCGAACCCGATCCGGGCCAAGGCCTTCCTCACCAACTATGGCCTCAACTTCAAGGTTGTCTGACCGATGATCCTCGGCATCCTCCAGGCGCGCACCTCCTCGTCGCGGCTGCCCCGCAAGGTGATGCTGCCGATGGCCGGCGCACCGATGCTCGCACGCCAGATCGAGCGGCTGCGCCGCGCCGAGCGGATGGACAAGCTGGTCCTCGCCACCAGCGACCGGCCCGAGGACGATTGCGTCGCCGAGCTCGCCGAAGGCGCCGGGATCGGCAGCTATCGCGGCTCGCTCGACGATGTGCTCGACCGCTATTACCAGGCCGCCGCACCGCACGCGCCGAGCCATGTCGTGCGCGTCACCGGCGACTGCCCGCTCGCCGATTGGGAGGTCGTCGACCGCGTGATCGCACACACGCTGGAGGGCGGCTACGATTACGCGTCGAACACGCTCAACCCGACCTGGCCCGACGGGCTCGACGTCGAGGTGGTGACCTTCGCCGCGCTCGAGACCGCGTGGCGCGAGGCAACGCGGCAGCTCGAGCGCGAGCACGTCATGCCCTTCATCACCTCGCGCCCCGAGCGCTTCCGCCTCGGCTCGCTCGAAGGCGAACGCGATCTTTCGGGGATGCGCTGGACGGTCGACGAGCCGCAGGACTACGAATTCGTCTGCCGGGTGTACGACGCGCTCTACGAACGCAATCCGGCGTTTACCACCGCCGACGTGCTGGCGCTCCTTGAGGAGCGCCCCGAGCTGACGGATCTGAACACCGGCTTCATGCGGAACGAGGGACTCATCCGGTCCGAACAGGCCGAAAGCGAGAGCAGGGACAAATGAGAAATACGATCGTGCGCGATTATACGTCGTCGGAAGACCTGCTGAAGCGCGCGCTGCGCGTGATCCCACTCGGCGCGCAGACCTTTTCGAAGAGCCTGACGCAGTATCCGCGCGGCGCCGCGCCCTTCTTCGCGACCCACGCCAAGGGATCGCGCACCTGGGACGTCGACGGCAACGAATATATCGATTTCAACAGCGCGCTGTGCGCAGTGACGCTCGGGCATTGCGACGCCGACATCAACGCCGCGGTCGCCGCCCAGCTCGAAAAGGGCACGATCTTCACGATCTCGAGCGAGCTCGAGATCGAAGTCGCCGAGAAGATCATCGAGCTGGTGCCGTGCGCCGAGATGGTCCGCTTCGGCAAGAACGGGTCGGACACCACTTCGGGCGCGATCCGCGCCGCGCGCGCCTTCACCGGGCGCGACCGCGTCGCGGTGTGCGGCTATCATGGCTGGCAGGACTGGTACATCGGATCGACCGCGCGCAACAAGGGTGTGCCGGGGGCGACGCGGGAGCTGACGCACCCCTTCATGTACAACGACCTCGAATCGCTTCGCACGGCGCTGGAGGCGCATCCGGGCGAGTTCGCGGCGGTGATCCTCGAGCCGATGAACACGACCTGGCCCGCCGAGGGATTCCTGCAAGGCGTGGTCGATCTGGCGCACGAGCATGGCGCGATCGCGGTGTTCGACGAGACGATCACCGGCTTCCGCTATGCGAAGGGCGGGGCGCAGGAGCTGTTCGGGGTGACGCCCGACCTCGCCTGCTTCGGCAAGGGCCTCGCCAACGGTTATCCGCTGTCCGCGGTCGTCGGCCGCGCCGACGTGATGCGCGAGTTCGAGCACGTCTTCTTCTCGTTCACGATGGGCGGCGAGATGCTGTCGCTCGCCGCCGCCAAGGCGGCGATGGCGAAACTCGAGCGCGAGAACGTTCCCGCGGCGCTGGAGCGCCAGGGCAAGCGGCTGGTCGACGGCGTCAACGCGCTGATCGAGAAGCATCGCTGCGGCGATTTCCTGGGCATCGTCGGGCACCCGAGCTGGACCTTCCTGACCATCGCCGAGCTGCCCGACGCCAAGGGCTTCGAGCTCAAGACGCTGTTCCTCCAGGAAGTGCTCGCGCGCGGCATCCTGATGGTCGGCACGCACGTGATCTCGTTTGCGCACAGCGACGCCGACATCGACGCGCTACACGCGGTCTATGACGAGGTGTTTCCCATCCTGCGCGATGCGCGCACCGACGGGAACGCAGTCGAGCGGCTGCGCTGCGAGCCGCTCCAGCCCCTGTTCAAGCTGCGCTGAGAATCACGCGGCCGGCGCGGTCACGAAGCTGATCGCGCCGGTGTCGCGGAATTTGGTGAAATATTCGAGCACCTTGTCGAACGGCAGCTTGTGCCGCTCGGCGATCTCGAGCAACCCGATCCGGCCATCGAGATCGCGGAACATGTCGATCATCAGATAGTGCCAGTCATATTGGGCGCCGCGGCCAGGGCCGCCGCGCTCGGCGGGGTTATAGTAACGCTGGTAGAGATCGTATCGAGGGTGGCTGAGGCCGAGGAGGCCCTCGAAATGGCGTTGGAGCCGGTGATTGTGATCGAGCGAGTGGCATAGCCGCTCGAGAATCGCCACGGTCTCCTCCAGCCGCTCGTGCGGCAGGATCTCGGGCGTGTCGCGGCTCGTATGATATTCGGGGAAGGGATAGCGCGTCAGCGAGATCGTCGGGATCTCGTAGCCCGGCGCCTCGAAGATCGTCTCGTCATTGCCGTAGACGCGGCGGAACGGCCCCTCGACGAACTCGCCCTGGACCGAGCGCAGCGCGTTGCGCCCGGCAAGATCGATCTCGGTATCGCCCGGATAGCTGAGCTGGAGCTTCATCGGCGCATCATTGCCCACCGATTTGAGCATCACGCCGTATTTGAGCTTGGCGATTCGCTCCTTGGGGAGCGAGTCGAGCCAGAAGAACGAGCCGAACAGCTCGGGCGAGACGAGCAAGGTATAGGTGTATTTGCGGTCGCTGCGCTGCACGAGGCGCTTGAACAGCTCGACGCCGCAGGCGACGCCCGACAAGTCGTCATTGGCCTGGCCAGGATGGCAGCTGTGCGCGTGGAAGAATACTTCCTCGTCGCTTTCGCCCTGCAGGCGGTATTCGAGCGCGCGGAGCTGGCCGGGCGCCTCGACTGCCTCGATCAGCACTTCGTATTCGCCCTCCTCGAGCGAATCGAACAGGGTCTTGGGAACCGAGAAGCCCCATTCGCGCTCGAGCGGACGGAAGAAATGCGTGCAATGGAAGACGAGGTCTTCGGGCCATTCGTTCGAATAGACGAGATGCTCGCGGAGCTCCTCGAGCCCGACCTTCTTGTGCACCGAGGGCGAATAGCCGGCGACGCCGAGCGGATGCGCGCGGCCGTCATAGATCAGCTTGCCGTCCTTGCGGATCTCGGCCTTGCCATAGTGCCAGCTGTTGGGGATGCCCCAGCCGTTCTTCTCGGTGCCGCTTGCAAAAGAGCGCACCTCGAACGGCAGTTCCTCCTGAAGGCGCGCGGCAAGCCGGTCGCCGTCGGGCGAGACCGGCGCCATGTCCCACATGTAAACGTCTTCGATGAGCTTGCGGATCGTGGTCACGCGGCGACATCCCCGGGATTGACCTTGCCGAGACAGACGCCGTCCTGGAACTTGCCGTCGCAGAGCCAGTGGCTGTGAAGGATGCCCTCCCGCGTGAAGCCGCACTTCTCGAACGCGCGCGACGAGCCTTCATTGTCGGCATAGGCGCCTGCGGTGACCCGGTGCAGCCCAACCGCATCGAACGCGAAATCGGTCAGGATGCCGATCGCCTCGCTCGCATAGCCCTTGCCCCAGCACGCGCGGTCGCCGATCAGCAGGCCGATATCGGCATAGCCGTGATGGGGATTGATCGGCCCCAGCTTGATGTTGCCGATATGGCGGTCGCCGTCCTTGAGGAAGATGCCGGTGAAGAGGTTGTACGGATCGTCTGCCATCGCGGCGACGAACTCGTGGAGGCTCTCCAGCGTGTGCGTGTAGAAGCGCGATTCGAGGTAGCGGTTGATCTCGGGCGAGTTCATCCACTGGAGATAGTCGGCCGAGACGTCGCCGGCGTTGAGGCGGCGCAGATAGATGCGTTCGCCTTCGATCCGCGGATCGCGCGTCGCTTCCAGATCGAGCTTCAGCGTCATGGCAGCGTGTTCTCCACAATCGGGCCCGACGCGCTGTAGACGATCTCGGAGGCGAGCGCCTCGTCGAGCGTGGCGGCGGGGGTGACGAAGCGGCTGCCGATCGCGATCTGCGATGTCAGGTCGTTGCCGTCCTCGTCGAGGACCTTCTTCACGAGCACCGCGCCGTCCGCCAGCGCGATCCACACGCCGCGCGCGTCGTTGCGGAACACCAGCCCCTTGGCGAAGGGATGGAAGCTGCCCTGCTCGCGGCGCGAATCCTTGAGGAACACGCGCCGCTTGCGCCACCAGGTCGATGCGCCGGGATAGGGATCGCCGAACGCGCCGATGAAGCGATCGACCTCGTTCGCGGTGCACGACCAGTCGATCCAGCCGTGGACTCTGGTGTAGAGGAAGGGGAAGAAGCTTGCGGTCGCCTCGTCGAGCGGCTTCGTCTCGAAAAGCTCGCCGCGCTCGACCTGATCGAGGAACGCGCCGACGAACGCGCGCTCCTCGGCGACCGCAGTGGTGAAATAGTCCTGCGGCGTGCGCGCGGTCTCGGGCTGCCTGTAGGTTCCGCGCTTGATCAGCGGGCCGCGATGGAAGGTCTCCTCGCCGCCGAGCACGACCTGCAGATTGCAGGTGCCGCGCCGATCGTCATTGAGGATCTGCCACGTATAGTGCGCGCCGCCGCGATATTCGGGCAGCGCGATCCCCATGAAATCGAGCAGCCGACCGGCGAAGCGCATCGAGAAATCGGGCGTGAAGGTCCATGCCGCGCCGAACGCGATGCCGAGCGTGCGCTCGCCGGCAA
>JAEWCK010000334.1 GCA_023390675.1 Pseudomonadota bacterium | reverse complement strand
CTGCTGCTCGCCGCGGAGGGCGAGGGCGCTGAGGTGGTCAACCTCTATCCTTGAGAGGAAAAAGTGGCGGGGCGGCTCGCGTTCGTGCCGCCCCGCCGGGGGGAACCCGGCATCGTTTGGGGGTGGTGCCGGGGGTGAGTGCGCAGTGGGGGCGTGATGTTTCGGCCATTTGTCCCACTATGTCCGCGGCGTTCCGCAATGCGGCAAAACGGCTCCGTTGCGCGGTGAACGTTCCCCATTCGTCGCAAATCGCGCCGAAAGCGGCGTTCACGCCGCCTTGCGCCGCTCCGCCATCTCGTCGTTGAGCATCTCGGCCAGGAGGAACGCCAGCTCGATGCTCTGACCCGCGTTCAAACGCGGGTCGCAATGCGTGTGGTAGCGGTCGGCGAGGCTCTGCTCGGTGACGTCTACTGCACCGCCGGTGCATTCGGTGACGTTCTGCCCGGTCATTTCGGCGTGGATGCCGCCGGCGAAGGTGCCCTCGGCGCGGTGGACGGCGAAGAAGCCGCGCACTTCGGCGAGGATGCGGTCGAAGGGCCGCGTCTTGTAGCCATTGGCGGCCTTGATGACGTTGCCGTGCATCGGGTCGCAGCTCCACACCACCGAATGTCCTTCGCGCTTCACGGCGCGGACCAGCTTCGGGAGCCCGTCCTCGATCTTGTCGGCGCCGTAGCGGGTGATCAGCGTGATGCGTCCCGGCGTGCGCGCGGGATTGAGCGTGTCGAGCAGCCGGAGCAGCGCGTCGGGCTCGAGGCTGGGGCCGCACTTCATGCCGAGCGGATTGCCGATCCCGCGCAGGAACTCGACATGCGCGGAGCCTTCGAAGCGCGTGCGGTCGCCGATCCACAGGAAATGCGCGGACGTGTCGTACCAGTCGCCGGTCAGCGAATCCTGCCGGGTCAGAGCCTGCTCGTAGGGGAGCAGCAGTGCCTCGTGGCTGGTGTAGAATTGCGTCGCCTTCAATTGCGGCACGCTGTCCGCATCGATCCCGCACGCGGCCATGAACTCGAGCGCCTCGCCGATCCGATCGGCGACATCCTTGTAGCGCGCCGCCCAAGGCGACTTGCCCATGAAGTCGTGCGTCCATTTGTGGACCTGATGCAGGTTTGCATAGCCGCCCTGCGCGAAGGCGCGCAGCAGGTTGAGCGTCGCGGCCGATTGCGAATAGCCCTGGATCATCCGCTGCGGATCGGGGGTTCGCGCCTCGGGCGTGAAGGCGATGTCGTTGACGTTGTCGCCGCGATAGCTCGGCAGCTCGACGCCGTCGATCGTCTCGGTATCGGCCGAGCGCGGCTTGGCGAACTGGCCCGCCATCCGCCCGAGCTTCACCGTCGGCAGCTTCGAGGCGAAGGTGAGCACCACCGCCATCTGGAGCAGCACGCGGAAGGTGTCGCGGATGTTGTTGGGGTGGAACTCGGCGAAGCTCTCGGCGCAGTCGCCGCCCTGGAGCAGGAACGCCTCGCCGCGCGCGACCTTGGCGAGCTCGGTGGTGAGTTCACGCGCCTCGCCCGCGAAGACGAGGGGCGGGTACGAGGCGAGCTGCGTCGTCGCGGCATCCAGCGCACTCGCGTCGGGGTAATGCGGGAGCTGGCGCGCCTCGGCTGCCCTCCAGCTGTCGGGCGACCATCCCATGTCCTGCTCCACGTTGCGGACGTGAACGTACCAGTCCTGATGATGCGCGATGCCATTGGCGGCAATCTGGTTGAGCACCGCGGCGGAAGCGCGCTTGCCGTCTTCCTCCCAGCCCTGGACGGTGCTGCCGGGGGTATCGAACCACGCGCCGAAGGCGGCGCGGGAGAGCGAGCGTTCCTCGCGGAAGCGGCGGATTTTGGAGCCTGCAAGCGTGGTCATGCCGCGGCCTTACCCCTGCAGGGTAAAGTCACGCAAGCGAGAAATTTTCCCGGTTAGGGTAAGTCAGGCAGGTGCGATCGCATCGATGCGGAAGAAGCAGAACGGACCGGGGGCTTCCTCGCTCCCTTCCAGCCGGATCTGCTGGTCGGGGTTCAGGACGAAGTTGAGCGTGTAGAAATCGGCGCGACGGCAGCTGGCGGCAGTCACGCCGCCACCCGTTGCAGCAACGCGCAGCTTGAACGAGCAGCGGTTCGCCATCTTCATCACGAACCCGTCAGGGGCCGATGGTTGAAGGCAGTTCAGCAGCACGCGATGCTCCGCGGGAATCGATGTGCGCCAAGCGGCAGGGGTGATCGCCGATGGAAGCTTGCGCGCCTCCGCGAGCTGCGGGGCGGTGGCCGTCGCCGTGCCGCTCGCCGAGGATTGGGCGGAGAGCATCGCCGCGGCCATGAGCAGAATATGCATATCTCGCCTCCGCAGTTCAGCACTTCCAATGAATGATCGTCGGGATTTCCCACACGTCCTGCAGGTCGCCGATCCAGAATTCGTAGCTGGCGATCCGATTTCCTGCGTGATCGAGCAGGCGCAGGCTGACGACGTCGGTGTAGCGCATCGCCTCCGCCAGGCTGTCGTCGGGCGGCACCAGCCGGATTGGCTGACTCGCCGCTGCGCTTCGCCCGATGCCGAGCACCACCGGCTTGGGATCGGCGTCGAGATAGAGTTCGGCGCGCTCGAGCCCGCGGAAGCGATCATCGTCGGGTACGGTGAACGCGTCCACCGTCGCCGAGATTTGCGGCGGCGCCGCAGGCGCGAACAGCGCGTGGAGCACGGCATCGCCGTCGCGCGCCTTGTGCGTCCATTCGGCATAGGTGCCATTGGGCGTCGCGCTGACGAACATTTCCATGTCGGGCACTGCATTGAAGCGGCAGCGCATGCCGCCGCCGGCCATGTCGCGCACGTCGATCACGCGGGTGTCGACACGCTGGGCGTGCGCGGGCAGGGCGGCGAACGTGAGAGCGGCGGCAAGGACGAGACGCATCGACTTCCTCCCCTTCAATAGCCCGCTTCGAGGTCCACTTCGTTCTGGAGCGGGCGGCCTTCGATGAAAGCGTGCAAATTCTCCACGAACAGGGCTGTCGCGCGCATGAACATGCGCGTCTGGCTTCGCCCCGACAGATGCATCGAATGGATAACGTTGGGCGTGGTCCATAGCGGATGGTCAGGCGGGAGCGGCTCGGGCGTGACGGTGTCGAGGAACGCGCCCGCGATGCGGCGCCTGCTGCACGCCTCGATCAGCGCGTCCTGGTCGATCAGCGCGCCGCGCCCGACATTGACGATCCACGCCGAGGGCTTCATCGCCGCAAGCTCGGCCGCGCCGATCAGCGCGCGGCTGTCGGGCGTAGCCGGCGCGGCGAGGAACACCCAGTCGAATTCGCTCAATCGTTCGCGCCACGCATCGGGGCCGATCGTCCCTTCGGCGCCGGTGCGCGTGACGCCGGTCACTTCCATCTCGAAGCCCCTGAGCCGGTCGCCGATCAGCCGCCCGATCGTGCCGTACCCGATCACCAGCGCCTTGCCCTCGTAGAGCTCGAGCTTGCCCGGCGCGTCGACCGGCCATTCGTGACGATCGGCGGCGCGGACGACCTGGTCGAAGCGCTTGGCGGCGACGAGCGCGCCGAGCACGGCATATTCGGCGACGGTATGCGCGTTGACGCCGCTGCCGTTGGTGACTCGCGTGCCACGCTCGCGCAGCGCGCCGGTGTCGAGCTTGTCGAGCCCGGCATAGATGGTCGACAGCCACTGGAGCTTGGTTGCCGCCGCGACCGCGCGCGCCCATTCGCGCGGATCGTTGTTGTCGAGCCAGCCGATATCGGCCCCGGGCGCGAGCGCCACTGCTTCATCCGCATTAGCGAACCACGCGACATCGAGTCCGGCAGGCAGATGCGGCTCGACCAGCGCGCGCGCGAGGGCGGGGAGCACGGCTTTCATGGGGTGCAGCCTAGCTTCGAATACGGGCAAGTCGAATCGCCGCGCCGTATCTTGGTCCCTCCCCTGAAGGGGAGGGGCTTGAGCAGCATACTCTCCAAACGCGTTGATGCTGGGCCCCGGCCTGCGCCGGGAAGTAGAATATCAGGGCCGATTGTGG
>JAEWCK010000313.1 GCA_023390675.1 Pseudomonadota bacterium | reverse complement strand
CGATGCCGAGGGCAAGCCCAAGACCCACCCGCAGGCGGGCATCGGCCAGCCGACCGAGGGCGCCTGGTGGTTGCAGGAGCAAGTGACCCCCAATGGGCGCGAGGCGCACCGGTTCCACAACAACATCCTGTTGTGGCTGATCACGATCATCTCGCTGTTCGTGCTCGCGCTGCTGATCTTCGTGATCGTGCGCTATCGCCGCGCCGCGAACCCCGAGCCTTCGCGCACCAGCCACAACACTGCGATCGAAGTCATATGGACGCTCGTCCCGGTGCTGATCCTGATCGCGATCGCGGTTCCCTCGATCCGGCTGCTCGCCGCGCAGTTCAAGCCCGCGCCCAAGGATGCGGTGACGCTGAAGGCGATCGGCAACCAGTGGTTCTGGTCGTACGAATACCCCGACAACGGCGGCATCCAGCTGACCGCCAACATGCTCAAGGAGCAGGGCGACCCGACGCTCGCCAAGGGCGCGCGCTATCGCACCGACGCCGACGGCCCCCGCCTGCTGGCGACCGACACCCGCGTCGTGCTGCCCTATGGCGTGCCGATCCGCCTGCTCACCACTGCGCAGGACGTGATCCACAGCTGGGCGATGCCCGCCTTCTGGATCAAGCTCGACGCAGTGCCCGGCAAGACCAACGAGACCAGCTTCATCATCGAGAAGCCGGGCGTCTATTACGGCCAGTGCTCGGAGCTGTGCGGCGCGCGCCACGCCTTCATGCCGATCGCGGTCGAAGCGGTCAGCCCCGCCGAATTCGCGCAGTGGGTGCATTCGAAGAACGGCACGATGCCAGGCGACAAGGCCCCCGAGCCTGCCGCGGGCAACAGCGCTGAGCCGGCCGCCGCTGCCGAGGGCAATTCGGCGACCACGCCGACCACCAACGAGACCGCCGCTCCGGCGACCACCAATCAGGCTGCGACCGCGAACCCCGCGGGCGCCGGCAACACGGGCAACTGAGATGACCGACACCGCCATTCCGCACGGCCATGACATCGCGCACGACCATGCGCATGATCATCACGACGCCGATCACAAGCCGGGCTTCTTCGCCCGCTGGTTCATGTCGACGAACCACAAGGACATCGGCACGCTCTATCTGATCTTCGCGATCTGCGCGGGGATCATCGGCGGCGGCATCTCGGGCCTGATGCGCCTCGAGCTCGCCGAGCCGGGCATCCAGTGGCTCGGCACCTGGTACGAGTTCCTTCACGGCCATGGCACCGCCGACGAGGCCAACCATCTGTGGAACGTGCTCGTCACGGCGCACGGCCTGATCATGGTGTTCTTCATGGTCATGCCCGCGATGATCGGCGGCTTCGGCAACTGGTTCGTGCCTATCATGATCGGCGCCCCGGACATGGCGTTCCCGCGGATGAACAACATCTCGTTCTGGCTGCTGATCCCGTCGTTCACGCTGCTCCTCGCCTCGCCCTTCGTCGGCAACGGCGCGGGCACCGGCTGGACGGTCTACGCCCCGCTCTCGACCTATGGCGAGCCGGGGCCGTCGGTCGACATGGCGATCCTGTCGCTCCACCTCGCGGGCGCGTCGTCGATCCTCGGCGCGATCAACTTCATCACGACGATCTTCAACCTGCGCGCGCCGGGCATGACGTTGCACAAGATGCCGTTGTTCGTGTGGTCGGTGCTGATCACCGCCTTCCTGCTGCTGCTGGCGCTGCCGGTGCTCGCGGCCGCGATCACGATGCTGCTGACCGATCGCAACTTCGGCACCGCATTCTACGATCCGCAATATGGCGGCGATCCGATCCTCTATCAGCACCTCTTCTGGTTCTTCGGCCATCCCGAGGTGTACATCATGATCCTGCCGGGCTTCGGCATGGTCAGCCAGATCGTCGCGACCTTCAGCCGCAAGCCGGTGTTCGGCTATCTCGGCATGGCCTATGCGATGGTCGCGATCGGCCTGATCGGCTTCGTCGTCTGGGCGCACCACATGTTCACCACGGGCATGAGCGTGACGGTCAAGATGTACTTCACCGCCGCGACGATGGTGATTGCGGTGCCCACTGGCGTGAAGATCTTCTCGTGGATCGCCACGATGTGGGGCGGCTCGATCAGCTTCAAGACGCCGATGCTCTGGGCGATCGGGTTCATCTTCATGTTCACCGTGGGCGGCGTGACGGGCGTGGTGCTCGCGAACGGCGGCGTCGACGACTATATGCAGGACACCTATTACGTCGTCGCGCACTTCCACTATGTGCTGTCGTTGGGCGCGGTGTTCAGCCTCTTCGCGGGCTTCTATTACTGGTTCCCGAAGATGAGCGGCCGGATGTACAACGAGCTGCTCGGCCAGATCCATTTCTGGGTCTTCTTCATCGGCGTGAACGTGCTGTTCTTCCCGCAGCACTTCCTCGGGCTCCAGGGCATGCCGCGTCGCTATCCGGACTACCCGGACGCCTATGGCTATTGGAACCACGTCTCGAGCCTCGGCTATGCGATCATGCTGGCCGGCATGCTGGTGTTCTTCGTCAACCTGATCTGGTCGCTGGTCGGCGGCAAGAAGGCCGAAGCCAATCCCTGGGGTGAAGGCGCGACGACCCTCGAATGGACGCTGTCGAGCCCGCCGCCGTTCCACCAGTTCGAGACGCTGCCGGTGATCGAGGACGGCGCGCACCACTGAGACCGGCCGCAAGGCTGAATGCGAACGCCCCGGGGGAAACTCCGGGGCGTTTTCGTTTTTCAGAGAATCGCGGAGAAGCTCAGACCAGCTCGCGCAGATAGGCGGGACTGAACTGGGCGATGCTCTCGACCCGGGCGCGGTCCTTCACCGTGATCCGACCGCCCCGATATTCGAGCGCGCCTTCCTCGCGCAGCCCGCGGAGCGTGCGGTTGACGTGCACCGAGGTGAGGCCCGTCGCATCGGCGATGTCCTCCTGCGTCACCGGGAAATAGAAGCCGTCGCCGCGCGCACGGCCGGCGCCGGTGCGGAGCTCGATCTCGCACAACAGGTGCGCGATCCGCGCGCGTGCGTCGCGCCGCCCGAGATTGAGCACCCATTCGCGCGCGATCGACGCCTCGACCAGCGTGTCGCGCCACAACGCGTCGTGCACCATCGGGCGTTCACGCATCGAGCGCAGCATCGCCGCGCGCGGGATGTGCGCGACGCGGGCATTGGTGATCGCCTGGACGCCGTGATCGGCGCGGTCGAAGAAGAGGTGCGGCAAATCGAGCAGATCGCCGGGGAAATGGAAGGAAACGATCTGGCGCCGCCCGTCGCGGGTGAGCTTGACGCGCGCGGCGATCCCCGAGAGCAGCAGAATGCAGCCTTCGATCCTGCTGCCTTCGTCGATCAGCATGTCCTCGGCGCGGACCGCGCGCTCGGTCAGCGGCCAGCCGTGAATCGCTTCGCGGTCGGCTTCGTCGAGCGGCACGAATCGCGACAATTTGGCGATCAGTTCGCCAAATCGCGCGTCGCCGGCAGTGTTCGATGGCCCCATCACAGGGGCACGCATTGGTAACACGCTCGAGCCGCTGTCAAACATCTGTGTTAATTGCACGATTCGCGCCGCGCCAAACGCCGATCAGCGTCGCGGATTCAAACTGGCCTTCCCCGCGGCGGCGCGCGCTCCTATAGCGCAGCCGAGTCATGTCCAGCGTAGCCGCCTCTCCCGCCGCCCTTCCCGCCGACTGGCGCGATTTCCTCGCGCTCACCAAGCCGCGGGTGATGACGCTCGTCGTGTTCACCGGACTGTGCGGAATGCTCGCGGCGCCGGTGCCGATCCACCCGGTGCTCGGCTTCACGGCGATCCTGTGCATCGCATTGGGCGCCGGCGCCGCGGGGGCGCTCAACCAATGGTACGAGGCCGATCTCGACGCGCAGATGCGCCGCACGCAGAAGCGGCCGCTGCCCGCGGGGCGGATGGAGAAGCAGTCGGCGCTCCATTTCGGAGTGGGGCTCGCGGGGTTCAGCCTTGCGTTGATGTATTTCGCGATCAACCTGACCGCGACGTTGATCCTCGCCGCGTCGATCCTGTTCTACGTCTTCGTCTACACGATCTGGCTCAAGCGGCGGACGCCGCAGAACATCGTGATCGGCGGCGCGGCCGGCGCCTTCCCGCCGATGATCGGCTGGGCCGCGGCGACGGGCGACGTGACGCTGATGCCGGTGCTGCTGTTCGCGATCATCTTCCTGTGGACGCCGCCGCATTTCTGGGCGCTCGCCCTGTTCGTGAAGACCGATTACGAGCAGGCCGGCGTGCCCATGCTGCCGGTGGTGGCGGGCGAGCGCTCGACCCGCATCCAGATCGGGCTCTACACGATCCCGATGATCCTTGCCGCCGCCGCGCCGTGGCCGCTCGGGCTGGCCGGGCCGGTCTACGGAATCGCCGCGGCGGCGCTTTCGGGGCTGTTCCTCGCAATGGCGGTGCAAGTGGCGATCCGCCGCTCGGAACCCGAGGACAAGATGCTGCCCGAGAAGCGGCTGTTCAAATATTCGATCCTTTATCTCTTCCTCATTTTCGCCGCGCTGGTGATCGACAGGTGGGTGGCATGACCGACGAGCGTGGCGACGAACCGCTTTCCCCCAACCGCGCCGAGAGCGCGGCGATCCGCAAGCGCCAGCGTTCGCGCGCCACGGTGATGGCAGTGCTGCTCGGGCTGTTCGTGATCCTCGTCTTCGCGATCTCGATCGTGAAGATCATGCAGGGCCACGCATGATCAGCCGCAATCTTCGCGTCGCGATCCTCGCGGGCATCGGCGTGTGCTCGATGACCGGTCTCGGCTTCGCCGCGGTGCCGTTCTACCGCATGTTCTGCCAGGTGACGGGCTTGAACGGCACTACCCAGCGCGGAATCGCCGCGCCGGGATCGGTGGGGCAGAAAGTGACGGTGGCGTTCGACAGCAACGTCGCCAAGGGGTTGCCGTGGAAGTTCGAGCCCGAGCGCCGTTCCGACACGATCGACATCGGCGGACGCGACATGGCGTTCTTCACTGCGACCAACACCTCGGATCACGAGATCACGGGCACCGCGACCTTCAACGTCACCCCCGTCTTCATCGGCAAGTATTTCACCAAGATCCAGTGCTTCTGCTTCACCCAGCAGACGCTCAAGCCCGGCGAGACGGTGCGGATGCCGGTGATCTTCTACGTCGACCCGAAGATCCTCCAGGACCCCGACGCGAAGGACGTGCAGGAGATCACGCTCTCCTATACGTTTTACCCGGTAGATTCCGGCAAAAAGCCGAGCTAGAGCCGCCACAAAGCACGTAACAGGGAACCCCCGCTGATGGCCGGAGCCAAGAACCACCAATATCACATCCTGCCCCCGAGCGCCTGGCCGTTGTTCGGCGCGATGGCGGCGCTCGTGCTCGCGGCGGGCGGTATCATGTGGATGCACGGCGCGCATCTGGGTCCGGACAAGGACAATGGCGGCGGCTGGGTATTCCTCGCCGGGCTCGTCGGCGTGCTGATCACGATGTTCGGCTGGTGGTCCGAAGTGATCAAGGAAGCGCATGCCGGCGATCACACGCCGATCGTGCAGCTGCACCTGCGCTACGGCATGATCCTGTT
>JAEWCK010000174.1 GCA_023390675.1 Pseudomonadota bacterium | reverse complement strand
GTTCTACCCCGGCTCCAGGGCGCCTTCGCAATCGCCATCCTGTTCCGCGATCAGCCGGACCAGATCATCTGCGCCCGCATGGGTGCGCCGCTGACCGTCGGCTATGGCGAGGGCGAGAATTATCTCGGCTCGGATGCGCATGCGCTCGCGCCGCTCACCCAGCGCATCGCCTATCTCGATGAAGGCGACTGGGCAGTGGTGACGCGCGAGAACATCGAAGTGTTCGACCGCGACAACAATGCGGTCGAGCGCGCGATCGTCCAGTCGGGCGCGACCGCCGAGGCGATCGACAAGGGCAATCACCCGCATTTCATGCTCAAGGAGATCTACGAGCAGCCGGTCGTGGTCGCCCAGACGCTGCAATCGTACATCCGCCCGGTCGAGCAGATGGTCGCGATGCCCGACATGGATTTCGACCTGTCGAAGATCGAGCGCGTCGTGATCGTCGCGTGCGGCACCGCGTCCTATGTCGGGATGATCGGCAAATACTGGATCGAACGCTTCGCGCGCGTGCCCGTCGAAGTCGATGTCGCGAGCGAGTTCCGCTACCGCGATCCGGTTCTGCTGCCGCACACGCTGGGCGTGGTGGTCAGCCAGTCGGGCGAGACTGCGGACACGCTTGCGGCGCTCCGCCACATGAAGGCGAACGGCGTCACCACCGCTGGCATCATCAACGTGCCGACCAGCTCGATGGCGCGCGAAGTCGATCTGCTGCTCTCGACGCATGCGGGCCCCGAGATCGGTGTCGCCTCGACCAAGGCGTTCACTTGCCAGCTCGCAGTGATGGCCGCGCTCTCGGTCAATCTCGCGCGCGCCAAGGGGCTGATGCCGCCGAGCGAGGAGCGCGCGATCGTCCGCCACCTTATCGAGAGCCCGGCCTGCATCAACGCCGCGCTGGCGCATGACGATGAGATCAAGGCGATGGCGCCGAAGATCGCGGAAGCGCGCGACGTGCTCTATCTCGGCCGCGGCCCCGATTTCCCGCTCGCGCTCGAGGGGGCGCTCAAGCTCAAGGAGATCAGCTACATCCACGCCGAAGGCTATGCCTCGGGCGAGATGAAGCACGGGCCGATCGCGCTGATCGACGATCTCGTGCCGCTGATCGTGCTCGCGCCTTCGGGGCCGCTGTTCGACAAGACCGTGTCGAACATGCAGGAGGCCAAGGCGCGCGGTGCGCGTGTGGTGCTGATCTCGGACGCCGAGGGACTCGCGCTTGCGGGCGACGACGCCGAGGCGACGATCGAGATGCCGAGCGTCCATCCGCTGATCGCGCCTTTGGTCTATGCGGTGCCGGTGCAGCTGCTCGCCTATCACGTCGCGGTCGCCAAGGGCACCGACGTCGATCAGCCGCGCAACCTCGCCAAGTCGGTCACTGTCGAATAGTCAGCGTACCACCAGCTTTGTGTAGAGGTGCCAGGTCGCATAGCCGAGCACCGGTAGTGCCACCGCCAGCCCGACGAAGAACGGGATCGATCCGAGGACCAGCAGCGCCGCGACGGTGATGCCCCAGCGCAGCATCGCGCTTTTGTTGGCGGCGAAAGCGCGCAGCGAAGTGTCGATCGCGGTGCGCGCATCGACATCCTTGTCGACGAGCATCGGCATCGAGACGACGCTGACCGCCAGCACCAGCACGGCGAACAGCGCTCCGGCCAGATTGCCCAGCACGATCAGCGCCCAGCCTTCTGTGGTCGTGAACAGGCGCGTCACGAACAGTCCGAGGCTTTCGGGCGCCGGCCCCATCAGCGCGAGATAGAGTCCCATGGCGACGGCGAGCCACGCGACGAAGATCACGAGCAGCAGGCCCGTGACGATCATCAGCGCGTCGAAGGAGGGCCGCCGGGTCACATCAAGGAAATGCGACCAGTCCGATTCGAGCCCCTGCTCGCGGCGGCGGGCGAGCTCGTAGAAGCCCAGCGCCGCGACGGGACCTAGCAGCGCGATTCCTGCGGCGAGCGGAAAGATGAGATGCGCGAGCGAGCCCTGCAGCGCCACGATCGCCGCGAGGAAGCCGACCAGCGGATAGATGATTCCGATGAAGAGCAGGTCGCCGCGCTTGTCGAGGAAATCGGCCCAGCCCTGGCGAAGCGAGTCGCCAAGTTCGGCCGAGCCGATGCTGCGGACTGCATAGGCTGCGAGGGGGCGGTCGACGCCGTCGATGCGAGTCACTGCCATGACGCGCTCCTTTCCGATCCCCGGCGCAGGCGATCATACGCCTCCCGGGGGCGTCCGGCAATCGCGCGGGTCTCTGGCTATCCGAGCGCGCGCAACGCCGCGGCCAGGGTCTTGTAGCGCCGCTGGTCGCCCTGCTGCGCGCGATATCCCATCGCCGGGAGCTTGCCTTCGCTCCACCGCCCGGAAGCCAGCCCGTGGCAGACGTTCATGTAGAGCGTCGCGCCGGCATATTGATAGCCGGGCAGGTCGGTCATGCTGAGCCGCGTCAGCAGATACATGCGCTCGTCGGCGTCCCAGGAAAGCAGCGCCGGGCGGCGCTTCGAGCAGAGGACATAGTCGGTCCGGGCCTGGTGCTTCCACGCGATGCGAATGCGCGGCGAGAAACGCGTGGGAGCGTCGAGGTCGCGATAGGTCGAGCCGCCGGTGGTCCCGCTCGCCTTGCGGAGCGCTTCGCCCGCCCGCGCGCGCATCGGCTCGATCCGGGTGATGCGCTGCCACTGGCATTCGCCTTGGCGGCAGCCGATCAGCAGCACCGGCGTAGGCGTCTTCGGGGGCGGAAAGGGATCGGCGGCGGTCAGGGCAAGCAAGGCTAGTGGCAGCATCCGGTCTCTCCCCCTCAATTCGGCAGCAGGCTCTCCAGCGCGGCGCGCACTTCGGCTTCGCGATAGGGCTTCTCGATCATCGGCACGCCTTCGGAAAAGCCCTCGGGTGGATTGCCGTAGCCGCTGGCGAAGGCGAAGGGCACGCCGCGGTCGCGCAGCGTTTGCGCGATCTGTGTGCTGCGCTCGCCGCTCAGATTGATGTCGAGGATCGCCGCGTCCATCGTCCCGGTCTGCGCGAGCGCCAGCCCCTCGGCGAGGCGGCTCGCCGGGCCCAGGACCGCGCAGCCGAGCGCGTCGAGGATATCCTCCAGCCACATCGCAACCACCGGCTCGTCCTCGACGACGAGCACGCACAGCCCGGCGAAGCGGCTCATTCGGCGCCCTCGGGCAAGGGCGCATCGACCGTGCACACCAGACCCTCGGGCCGGAAGTCGATCGTCACTGTACCGCCCAGCTCGGCGGCGAGCCCGCGCTCGATCATCCGCGTCCCGAAGCCCCGTCGCGACGGGACCTCGACTGGCGGGCCGCCGCTCTCTTTGCAGATCAGCGACAGCCGCGCGGCGCCGTTGCTGCCCGCGCGCGCCCAGCGGATCGAGACCCGGCCCTCGGGCTGCGACAAGGCGCCGTATTTGACGGCATTGGTCGCCAGCTCGTGGATCGCGAGCGCGAGGCTGATCGCGGTCTTGGGCATGATCGCGAGGTCGGGGCCGTCCAGCTCGAAGCGACCCTTGCGCCCGCCATGCGGCGCGACGGCGTCGTCGATGATCTGCTTCATCGAGACGAGCCCCCAATGCTCGCGCGTCAGCAGGTTGTGCGCTTCCGAAAGTGCCGCAAGCCGTCCCTCGAACGCCGCGCGCGCCACGGGCGGGGGAACGTCGTCCTTGAAGCTCTGCTGCGCGATGCCCTGGACGATCGCGAGCGTGTTTTTCACGCGGTGGTTCAATTCGTCGATAAGCAGGCGGAGATGCGCCTCGGCGCGCTTGGCCTCGGTCATGTCGCGGCCGATCGCGTGGAGCGCGGTCGGGCGGCCCTCATCGTCGACATTGAGGCGCGAGTTGATCTCCCAGATCAGCGGACGCCCGTCCTTGGCGCGCACCGTCACCATGAGACGTGTGGAACCGCCTTCGGCCAGCTTCTTGTTGAACGCCTCCATGCTGATCGCAAACTGGTCGTCGTCCATGAAATCGGCGATCGAACGACCGATGATCTCGTCCTCGCGATAGCCGAGCGCCTTGAGAACTGCCGGGTTGACCGAGGTCACCCGGTTGTCGAGCGAAGTGGTGATCAGATAGTCGTTGGCCTGCTCGAAGATCGTGCGGAAGCGGTTTTCGCTTTCGCGCAGTTCCTCCTCGGCGCGCTTGCGCTCGGTGATGTCGAACGAGACGCCGACGAAGCGCCGCGGCCCGCCCGCGCTATCGTCTATCCGGCTGCCGAAGCTCTGCAGCCAGCGCTCCTCGCCATCATCGGCGCGGTGGATGCGATATTCGATGGTATAGGGCACGCCCTCGGAAAAGCAGCGATACACGGCCTCGCGCGCCAGGTCGCGATCCTCGGGGTGGATAAGGTTCAGCCAATCCTCCGCGGTGCCGCGCAGGCCGGGCGTGCGCGGCAGCCCGAGCAAGTCGAACCGGTTGGCCGACCATTCGCCTTCCATCGTGGTGAGGTCGAGCTCCCACGTGGCCATCCCTGCGCCGCCGATTGCAAGGCGCACGCTCTCGGCGTTGCGGCGGAGCTCCTCCTCCACGCGCTTGCGTTTGGTGATGTCGAACGAGACCCCCACGAAGCGGCTGGCCCGGCCGTCCTCATAGTCGATGCGGTTGCCGTGGCTCTGGAGCCATCGCGCGGCTCCGCTTGCCGCGCGCTGGATGCGATATTCGATCGTGTAGGGCGCGCCCTCGTCGAAGCAACGAAACGCTGCCGCGCGCGCCATTTCACGGTCGTCGGGATGCACGCGCTCGAGCCATTCGGCGAAGGTGCCGCGATTCTCTTTGCGCGGCTCCATGCCGAGCAGCTCGAAGCGATTGGCCGACCATTCGCCCTCCATCGTCTCGAGATCGAGCTCCCACGTCGCCATGCCCGCGGTCTCGGTGGCGAGGCGCAAGGTCTCCTCGCTCTTGTGCACGCGATCCTCGGCCTCGCGCCGCTGCGTCACGTCGAGCGCCACGGCGAGCACGCCGAACGGCTCGCCGCTCGGCCGCCGGATCACCGCGACTGAATTGTTGACCCAGACGATCCCCCCATCCTTGCGGACATAGCGCTTCTCGTGCGTGTAGGGCGTGCCCTCGGACACCGCGCGCGCGAACAGCGGCGCGTTGCGCTCGCGGTCGTCGGGATGGGTGATCTCCATCATCGTCTTCTGCATCAGCTCTTCGCGGCTCCATCCCGCGATCTCGCAGAAGCGGTCGTTGACCAGCGTGAACCGGCCTTCCAGATCGACCTGGCCGAAGCCCGCGGTCGCCTGGTTGATGAACGCGGAGAGCTGCGCCTCGCGCTCGCGAAGCGAGAGCTCGGCCTGCTTGGCCTCGGTCACATCGTGCGCGACGCCGATGAAGCCGACATGGTTGCCCTGCGCATCCCATCGCGGCTGCGAGGTCGAGTGGAGCCAGCGCCATTCGCCTTTGGCGTTGCGATAGCGGCCTTCCAGAGCGAACGTGCCGAGGCTCGCCTCGCCTGCGATCGATTCCGCCAGGATGCGCGCCGCGTCGTCCGGGTGGATGATCGTCCGCCAGTCGAAGTCGAGCGCTTCCTCATAGGATACGCCGAAGAACTCGACATAGGCGCGGTTGACGAAGCTGCGCCGCCGGTCGAGCCTGGTGACCCATACCGCCACGGGCGCGCTGTCGGCGATCAGCCGGAACTCGTCCTCGCCCACGGGAGGCGGCGCATGACCGGTGTCGATCATCGAACGAGGCGCCCCGAGCGAAGCATCGCATCCTTCCCTATCCGTAAAGCGTCGCAAAGCAACGCTTATTCGCGCCGCATCGCCAGCACTTGCTGCGCGCGTTTGAGGTGGGGCATGTCCAGCATATTTCCGTCGAGTCCCACCGTTCCGGCGCCCGGATTGGCAGCGAAGGCAGCGACGATGCGCTCGGCTTGCTCGATCTCTGCCGCTGCCGGGCTGAACGCGCGGTTGATCACCGGCACCTGATCGGGGTGGATCGCCATCATGCCGCGAAAGCCTGCCCGCCGCGCCTTCGCGGCGACCTTCTCGAGCCCGTCGAGGTCGCGGAAATCGCCGTGGATCGTCTCGATCGCGGTCACCCCCGCCGCCGCTGCGCCCGCCAGGGCGAGCGCGCGAAAGAGCTGGTAGGGGAAGTCGTATTCGCCGTTCTCGTCGCGATTGCCCGTCGCGCCGAGCGCGGTCGCGCTGTCCTCCGCGCCCCAGGTCAGCGCAGCGAGGCGCGGGCAGCCGCCATAGTCGCCGAGCCCGAACAACGCCGGGGCGGTCTCGGTGGCGATCGCGATCACCGGAATGCCGCCGACGCGAAGCCCTGCGGCCGCTTCCAGCGCAGTCAGGTAATGATGGAGCCGGTCGGCCTCGGCGCGGGTCGCCTTGGGGAGCATGATCCCGTCGGGGCGCGCCGGGACCACTGCCGCGAGATCGGCGAGCGCATGCGCGCCATCGAGCGGATTGACTCGCACCCATTGCGGCTGGGGCCGTTCGCCTTCGCGCAGATGCCGGGCGACGAGCGCGCGCGCCTCGGGCTTGCTCGCCTCGGCGACCGCGTCCTCGAGATCGAGCAGCACGAGGTCCGCGCCGCTCGCGCCCGCCTTGGCGATCTTGCGCGCGGAATCCCCCGGCGCGAACAGCAGCGAACGGGCGGTCAGGGGTTCAGCCAAGATATCCTCCGGTCTTCGGGACTCTGACTAGAGCGCCGCCGCCGCCCGGTAAACCGTGGGGGGCCGCTTAACCTTCGCCCGCCATTCCGGGGAGATCGGCCTGGTGCGATTTTACCCCTCCTTAACGCTGTCTGCTTACCCCGTTTGGCAACATATAAGGGGACGGGCAGGTGCGCATTCTGATCGTGGACGACGAACCGGCGATGCACGAATCGTATCGTCAGTGCTTCGGCGCACACCGCGGCGGGAGCGAGGACAGCCTCAACGCCATGGCGGCCGAGCTTTTCGGCGACGACGACGGCGCCGAGCCGACTCCGACGCCGGCCAACGATACGATCGCGTTCGACTGCTCGCACTTCATGCAGGGACTCGACGCGGTCGAGGCAGTCAAGGATTCGATCGAGACGGGGAATCGCTTCGCCGTCGCCTTCATCGACGTGCGCATGCCCCCGGGGATCGACGGCAAGGAGACCGCAAAGCGCATCCGCGCGCTCGATCCCGACATCAACCTCGTGATCGTCACCGGCTATTCGGACTTCTCGCCGCTCGACATCAGCCGCGCCGCGGGTCCCGCCGACAAGATCTTCTACATCGCCAAGCCCTTCCAGGCCGAGGAGGTCGTCCAGACCGCGACTGCGCTCGCGCATCGCTGGGAAGCCGACGGCAAGCTCAAGACCGCGATCCAGCTGCTCGAGGAGCAGAAGCTCGAACTCGCCGCAAACGAATCGCGCGCGGTGCATATGGCCAACCACGATTCGCTCACCGACGCGCCCAACCGTCTCGCCTTCCTCCACGCGCTCGGCCAGGCCGTGAAGGGCGACCAATGCTTCGCGATGGCGATGATGGACCTCGACCGGTTCAAGATCGTCAACGACACGCTCGGGCATCTTGCCGGCGACGAGCTGATCCGCATGGTCTGCGAGATCCTTCACAAGAATATGCCCGAGCATGGTTTCGTCGCGCGGCTCGGCGGCGACGAGTTCGCGATGCTGATGCCCGTCACCGGCGAGGACGAGGCCGAAATGCTGGCCGAGCGGCTGCTGAAGGCCGTGTCGATCAGCTTCAAGGTGTTCGGCCATTCGGTACAGGGCGGCGCCTCAGTGGGGCTGATGGTGGTCGCGCCCGGCACGATCAACGATCCGATCGACGTGATGCGCCGCGCCGACCTCGCGCTCAACGAAGCCAAGCATCACGGCCGCGGCTGCGTGCGCCTGTTCGACGAGGCGATGGACGAATCGATCCGTTTCCGCCGCCAGATCGAGTCCGGCCTTTCGGGTGCGATCGGCAAGGGCGAGCTGAAGCTGGTCTTCCAGCCGATCGTCGGCCGCGACGCGCTCGAGATCACCGGGTTCGAGGCGCTGGTCCGCTGGTGCAGCCCCGAATACGGTATGGTCCCGCCGGCGCTGTTCATTCCGATCGCCGAGGAATCGAACCTGATCCACGAGCTGGGCGACTGGGTGATCGACGAAGCGATCGCCACGCTCAAGACGTGGCCGGGGCAATATGTCTCGGTCAATTTCTCGCCGCGCCAGTTCCGCCGCCCCAATTTCGTCGGCCATGTCGTCGAGCGCGTGCTGCACTCGGGGATCGAGCCCGGCCGCTTCCAGATCGAGATCACCGAGACTGCGATCTTCGACGATGTCGAGCGCGCCGCCGAGACTCTGTTCAAGCTCCGCCAGATGGGCTTTCGCATCGCGCTCGACGATTTCGGCACGGGCTATTCGAGTCTCTACAACATCCGCCGCTTTGCGCTCGACTGCCTCAAGATCGATCGCAGCTTCGTCGATGGGATGGGGCGTGAACGGGAATCTGCCGCAATCGTCCATTCGGTGATCCATCTCGGCCGCGCGCTGGGGATGGAAGTCGTCGCCGAGGGCGTCGAGACCGACGCGCAGCTCCAGGCGCTCCGCCTCGCCGGGTGCAGCCACATGCAGGGCTATTATCTCTCGCGCCCGATCGACGCCGAGGATGCCCTCGTCCTCGCGAACCAGCGCTTCATGGTCGAACCCGTGGTCGAGGAGCCGCAGCTCCAGCAGGCGAGCAACGGCTGATGCTCGCCAGGCGCCTCAAGGCGCCGGCATCGCTCGGCGCAAAGCTCGTACTGATCCTGACCGGAGTCGGGCTGCTCGGCGCCGTCGCGCTGACCGTGCTGCTCGCCACCGTCATCACGCCGAGCTTCAACCAGCTCGAGCGCGACGCCGTCAGCGCGCATGTCGCGCGCACCGAAGCGGTGGTCCACGATCTCGCCGCCAAGGTCGAGAACGCCGTGCGCGACTACGGCGACTGGAACTCGTCCTGGGATTATATGGGCAATCCCACCCGCGCGTTCGAGCAGGAGAGCTTCTCGACGCTCGCGATGGTCAATCTCGACGTCAACGGCATGGCCTATGTCCGCCCCGACCGCTCGATCGTCATCGCGCGCTGGCTCGACATCGATCGCGAAGCCGATGTGCCTGCGATGCGCACCCGGCTGACCCGGACGATCGCCGGGCTCGATTTCGCGAAGGCGCTCAAGGGTCAGAGCTCGGCCGGCTTCTATCTCCGCCTGGGCGACACGCTCGCCGCGGTCGGCATCGCGCAGGTCCGCCGCAGCGACGGCAGCGGAGAGCCGCGCGGCTACGTGCTGATGGCGCGCGCGGTCACCGCGCAGCAGCTCAGCAATTTGCTCCAGCTGAAGGCCAGCCTCGGCCTCGCCAATGCCGGCGGCGCCGTCACGGTGCAGCCGGGCGCGTCGCGCACGCAGATCACCGTGCCGGTACCGGGCCCCGACGGCCGCGCGGTCGCCACCGCCGCCTATTCGGTGCCGCGCGACCTTTCGACGCTCGGCACGCGGATGCTGCTGCTCGCGGTGGTCGGGTCGTCGCTCCTGTTGGCGGTGGTGCTGTGGGTGCTGCGCCGGATGATCGCGCGGCTCGTGCTGGCGCCGCTCAAGAAGGTCGAGCGCCACATGGGCGTCGTCCGCCAGTCGGGGACGATGACGCCGCTCACCGACAAGGATCGCGACGACGAGATCGGCAGCCTCGTCACCAGTTTCAATTCGATGTTGAAACAGCTCAAGGATTTGCGCGAGCAGCTCGAGGTACAGAGCTTCACGCTCGGCCGCAGCGAGAGCGCGGTCGCGGTGATGCACAATGTCCGCAACGCGCTCAATCCGATCAGCACGGTGCTGAGCCAGGGGCTGGGGCGCAGCCTGACGCTCGACCGCACCGTGGTCGACAAGGCGCTGTCCGAGCTTGCGCGCGACGACGTTCCCGCGGTCCGCCGCCAGAAGCTCGTCGCCTTCCTCGTCGCCGCCGCCAACGAAGTCGAGCAGGAGCGCGCCGACCGCAAGCAGCAGCTCCAGATCGGCCGCGAGGCGCTCCACCACGTCCTCGAGATCATCGGCAAGCAGCAGGAGGCCGCGCACGAGCGTCCGCCGCTCGACGCGTGTGACATCACCGACATCGTCGCGCAGAATGCCACGATCGCGCGCTATTCGGGCGAGACCTCGATTGCGTTCAGCTTCCCTTCCCGGGCGCATTGGGTCCTCGCCAACCGCGTGATCCTTTCGCAGGTGGTCGGCAACCTCTTCGCCAACGCCGCCGAGGCGATCGCCGCCACGGGGCGGGGCGGGGGCTCGATCGCAGTCTCGATCCACGACAAGGAAGGCAAGGTCGAGATCCACATCCGCGACGACGGCGAGGGCTTCGATCCGGCGATTGCGCCGACGCTCTTCCAGCGCGGCTTCTCCACCCGCGCGCACAAGTCGGGCGGGCTGGGGCTGCACTGGTGCGCCAATTCGATGCTTGCGATGGAAGGTTCGCTGGAGTTGCGCAGCGACGGCAAGGGCACCGGCGCCAAGGCGGTGCTCACGCTCGGCGCCGCGCCGATATTGCAGGCGGAGAAGGACCTGGCGGCCTGATGCTCCTTTCCCCTCCAGGGGAGAGGGAAAATTATCTTCGGCCCGCCATCCGCTTCGGCCGGCTCTTCGCCACGTCGTCCCGCCGCCGCAGATACGGCGCCACGAGGTTGCGCGCGCGGAACCATTCCTGCCGGTCGGGATCGAGCGAATCGAAATTGCCGATCACCCGCCGGCATCCGGGCGTCTTGCACTGGCAGATCATGTGCCAGTTCGATTCCCTGAGCGTGGTCGAATAGTCCCAGGCGATTTCCTCGCCCGGCGCAATCGCGCGCACCGCGACGAGGAACACGCCCTCCTCGGTGAAGCGCAGCCCGGCATTGGGCTCGCAGCTATGGTTGACCAGATCGTCGATCCGCCCGCTCGGCCCCATATAATGGTCGGGCGTCACCTGGACGAAGCGGTCGCCCCGCCCGCGCATCAGGCTCGGCACCTGATCGGCGCGGAAGCGGCGCCCGGTGAATTCGAGCAGCACGTCGCCCTCTGCGAACGCCACGGCGGCGAACACGGCCTTGCCCAGATGGTTGTCGCCCACCTTGAAGAGATTGTTTGAAGGCCGGTAGCGATCGAACCAGATCAGCGCGCCGCGCCTCTGACCGAACGAACGCAACGGATTGATCGTCGCCAGCCCGATCAGGAACCAGACGCTGGCATGGCAGAGCAGTTCGATCACGACATAGGCAAGCTCGGCGAAGCCCAGCTCCGCACCGCGCACCGCGACGAGCAAGGTCGCGAGGTCGCCGAAGGTCCACAGCCCCCAGGCCGGCGAGCGCTCGCGGTTGCGATCGATCCACACGCTCGCCCAGGTCGGCCAGAAGCTCACCGGCACCGCCGCGACGACTAGCATGTGCGCCCAGAAAGCCTCGCGGAAGACGAGCCACAGCACCAAAGCCGTCAGGCACGATGCGATGCAGAAGGTCTCGGTGGAGGAGGGCGGGGCCCAGGACGACCGCCGCCAGATGCCGAGCGTCACGACGATGCACGCCGCCGCGGAGACCGCGAACACCCATCCCTGCGGCGCACCGGGGTTGACCGCGGCATAGGTCAGCGCCTCGAGCGCGGTCGCCGCGCTCCAGATCAGCCACGATGCGCGGTTCGGCTGGACGATGTCGCGGCGCAGCCCGGCAAGGTATGCGACATACCCCGCGAAGCTGAAGCCAATCGCCAGCAGGAACCACAAATCCACGGCCGAAACGCCCCTCCCCAAACACTTCGTTTACCATGTCCGGGAATCGCCGTCCACTCTCGACTCGCGGTGACTCCGCGAGTCGCGGGGAATCCAGTTGAGTCACTTAGAAGCGACTCTTCACACTTTCGTCGGGGGGCCTTCGCAATCCCGCACGGCCTCGAGCACGATCGGCGCCCATTCCTTGCGGCAGATCAGCAGGTCCGGAACGCTCGTCCCGGGCAGATTGTACACGAGCGGCGATCCGTCGATCCGCGACGCATGCAGCCCCGCGGCAAGCGCGACCGCCACGGGCGCGCAATTGTCCCATTGATGCTGCCCGCCGGTGTGGAGATAGATTTCGGCTTTCCCGAGCACCACCGCCATCGCCTTGGCGCCCGCCGATCCCATGCCGATATGCTCGGCGCCGATCCGTTCGCCGACGTCCGCGCAGAGCCGGCTCGGCCGCGTCCGGCTGACCAGCATCCGCGGCGGCAGCCGGCCTTCGGGGAGCACGGGCGGGCAATCGCTCGACAAGGTGCGGCCCAGCCGCGGCAACGCCACCGCGCCCACCGCCGCAACGCCGTCGATCGCGAGCGCGACATGCACCGCCCAATCCTCGCGCCGCTCGGCGAACTCGCGCGTACCGTCGAGCGGATCGACGATCCACACCCGCCGCGCCGACAGCCGCGCCGGATCGTCGGCCGATTCCTCGGACAGGATCGCATCGTCGGGCCGCGCCGCGCGCAGCCGCGCGAGGATCAGCGCATTGGCCTCGCGGTCGCCCCGGTCGCCGCCCGCGCAATCGGCCTGGATGCGCAGCAGCAG
>JAEWCK010000171.1 GCA_023390675.1 Pseudomonadota bacterium | reverse complement strand
GATCGCGTGGATCGAATTGACCACCGGGAGCGATCCGCCGCTGCCGAGCAGCGCCTACTTGCCCCTTTCGGCGTCGAGCGCGCGGCGCGCCGCGGCGAGCGGGCCGCTGTCGCTCGCGAGCGTGATCGCCTCGCTGCCCGGGCCGCGCGACACGAACTCGGCGGTGCAGTCGGCGGGGAGGCGCGCGCGGACATGGTCCTGGAAGGCCTGCCAGACCTGGTCGGGGTCCTGCTGGCCGACGAGGCGGAAGCTTATCTTGGCGTGGGCTTCGGCGGGGATGACGGTCTTGAAGCCCTCGCCGGTATAGCCGCCCCAGATGCCGTTGATCTCGGCGGTCGGGCGCGACCAGCTCTGCTCGAGCACGTCATAGCCCTTCTCGCCGGCGGGCACGCTTAGGCCCACCTCGCCGAGGAATTGCGCGCCGTCGAAGCCCAGCGCGTCCCAGCTCCTGCGGACCTCGGGGCTGACTTCGGGGACGCCGTCGTAGAAGCCTGCGAGCGTCACGCGGCCGCTCTCATCCTTCATCTCGCCGAGGATGTCGCAGAGCAGCTGGATCGGATTGCGCGCGGGGCCGCCATAGAGGCCCGAATGCAAGTCGCGGCCGGGGCCCTTGATCGTCACTTGGCCCGCGGCCATGCCGCGCAGGCCTATGGTGAGCCCGGGCGTCGCGGTGTCCCACATCAGCGTGTCGCAGATCAGCGCGAAATCGGCCGTAAGCTCGGCGGCATTGGCGCGGAGGAAGGGCTCGAGGCTGGTCGAACCCGATTCCTCCTCGCCTTCGAACAGAATCGTGACCTTGACGGGCAGCCGGCCTTCGGTCGCCTTCCACGCGCGGCACGCCTCGATGAAGGTCCTGAGCTGGCCCTTGTCGTCGGAGGCGCCGCGTCCGACGATCGCCTTGCTCCCGTCGCCGCGCGTCTCGAGCACGGGGTCGAAGGGATCGCGCTTCCACAGCTCGAGCGGATCGACCGGCTGGACGTCGTAATGCCCGTAGAACAGCACGTGCGGTCCGTCGCCATCGTGATGCGCGACGACCATCGGATGCCCGGGAGTCGGCGCGACGCGGGCCTCGAAGCCGAGTTCGGTCAGCTCGTCGGCGAGCGTGCGCGCGGCGCGCTGGCAGTCTTCGGCGAAGGCGGGGTCGGTCGAGATCGAGGGCACACGCATCAGATCGAAGAGGCGGTCGAGGCTCTGGTCGAGATGCGCGTCGGCATAGTCGAGCGCGGGAGCGATATGGGTCATGCCGGCTGGGCTACGCCTGTGGCCGGGCGGTCGCAAGACCAGTTTGCGGGTTGCCGGTGGCCGCCGCGCTGTGCCACCAAAGCCCGTCGAAATGGCCGGCCTGCACTCCTCTCCCGCCAATGGCGGCGCGCCCGATCCGGCGCAGCGCGCACCGACGATCGACGATGTCGCGGCGCTGGCCGGGGTGGGCCGCGCGACCGTCTCGCGCGCGCTCAACGGTCAGGCGAACGTCAGCGCCAAGATGCGCGCGCGGGTGATGCACGCGGTCGCGGCGCTCGACTACAAGGTCAATCCGCAGGCGCGGAGCCTCGCGAGCCGCGGCGGCAACGCGCTGACCCTGGTCAATTGCAACTCGCTCGATGCGCCGCCCAATTCCTATTATTTCGCCGCGCTCGAATTGGGCGCGCTGCGCGCCGCCGCGGCGACGGGGTTCGAGCTCTCGACCTTCAACGTTTATGTCGAGGACCAGCGCCGCGGCGACAAGGTGATCGACCTGTTCGCCTCAGGGCGCAGCGCCGGGCTGGTGCTCTCGCCGCCGCTTTCGGCCGATGCGGCGCTCGCGGCGCGGCTGATCGAGGCGAACTGCCCCGTGGTGTGCATCTCGCCGAGCGACGAAGTGCGCGCGCTGCTGCCGAGCGTCGGGTTCGACGAGGAGGCGGCGGGATACGAGATCGCACGGCACGTCGTGGCGGCGGGACACCGGCGCTTCGGCTATCTGCTCGGCATCGAGGGGCACCTCGCCGCCGAGAGCCGCTTTGCGGGCTTCCTGCGCGCGCTGGGCGAGGCGGGGCTGGGGGGCGAGGCGGTGACCGCACTGCGCGGCGACTTCAGCTTCAAGTCGGGCGTGGATCTGGCCGATACCCTGTTCAGCCGCTCCGGACGACCCACCGCGATCGTCTGCGCAAACGACGACATGGCGGTGGGCGTGATGTTCGCGGCGCACCGGCTCGGGCTCGACATGCCCGCAGACCTCTCGGTGGTCGGCTTCGACGATGCGCCGGTCGCCGCCTATATCTGGCCGCCGCTCACCACGATCCACCAGCCGATCCGCCGCATCGCCGGCCGCGCGGTCGAGCGGCTCGCCGAGGCGCTGCGCCGCGGCCAGGGCCCGGTCTCCGCGGGGTTCGACGCGATCGAGCACCATATCGTGCTGCGCGAATCCGTGGCGATCCCGCGCGGCTAATCGGCAACAGTTTCGCATAAACGCAATCTTCGTCTTCCCGCCGCATTGACATCGTTGACAGGTGGGACGTACAGACTGGAAGCGCTTCCAGTTTGGTGGCGCCAGCAATGACCCCGGCGCCCGAGACCGGGGATGCGAGGAGAGGGGAAAGTCGATGGCGGATCGTCCGCGCGCGCGCAGCCTGCGCCGCACCAAGGGAAATCTGGGTCTCACCATTTCGTCGGTGGCGCTCGCCATGGCGCTGCCCGTCCAGGCCTGGGCGCAGGAAGCCGCCGCGAACCAGGACCAGCCGGCGGTCGACGACAGCCAGAGCGGCGACGAGATCGTCGTCACCGGCATCCGCGCCGGCCTGCAAAACTCGATCAACATCAAGCGCGACGAGACGTCGATCGTCGAGGCGATCTCGGCCGAGGACATCGGCAAGCTGCCCGACGTCTCGATCGCCGAATCGATCGCGCGCCTGCCCGGCCTCGCCGCGCAGCGCGTCAACGGGCGCGCGCAGGTGATCTCGATCCGCGGCCTCGCGCCCGATTTCACCACCACCTTGCTCAACGGCCGCGCGCAGGCGAGCTCGGGCGACAATCGCGCGGTCGAATTCGACCAATATCCCTCCGAATTGCTGGCGAGCGTGGTCATCTACAAGACGCCCGATGCGGCAGTCTCGGGCATGGGCCTGTCGGGCACCGCAGACATGCGCACCGTCCGCCCGCTCGAATTCGGCAAGCGCGCGCTGGCGCTCAACATCCGTGGCGAGCTGACCGAGGGGAAGAAGCTCAACGACGATGTCCGCAACTGGGGCGGCCGCGCGAGCTTCAGCTATATCGACCAGTTCGCGAACGGCACGATCGGCGTCGCGGTCGGCTATGCGCATCTCGATTCGCCGTCGAAGAACATGCACTACAAGGCCTATGGCTATGAGTCGTTCGGGGGCGTCGGCCCGGGAACGGTGAATCCGGCCACGGCGCAGGATGCGCTGATGCTCAACGGCCAGGAAGTCTTCGCCACCTCGCGCCTCAATCGCCGCGACGCGTTCGTCGGCATCCTCGAATGGCAGCCGAGCGATTCGGTCCATTCGACGCTCGATCTGTTCTATTCGAAGTTCGCGCAGGAAGAGACGATGCGCGGCGCGCAATGGTTCTCGAACGGCTGGGCCGACGGCACGACCTTCAACAACGTCTCCACCGAGGATCGCGGCGGATCGCTGTTCGCGACGGGCGGCACGGCGACGCATATCGTTCCGATCATCCGCAACGACTATAACACCCGCCACGACGAGATCTTCTCGGCGGGGCTCAACAACGAGTTCAAGCTCGACGACCGGACCCACTTCGTCGCCGACCTGTCCTATTCGACCAACAAGCGCCGCGAGCAGATCCTCGAGACCTATGCCGGCTATGGCCGCGGCGCAGGCGGCGTGACCGGCGCCACGCCCGATGTCGGCCGCACCTACGACACCGTCAGCTTCGAAATCCCGGATCAAGGCTATCCGGCCTATTCGGAAGGGCTGAACTATGCCGATGCGGCGCAGGTCTCGCTCGGCGACCGCGCGCCCTGGGGCGGCTGGGGGCATGACGGCGCGATCCGCTTCCCCGATGTCGAGGAGAGCATCTACGCGATCGACCTGAAGCTCGATCACGAGTTCGACGGCGCGCTCACCAGGATCACCGGCGGCGTGAACTTCACGCATCGCGACAAGCACAAGCGCGTCGACGATTTCGACCTGTTCCTCAAGAATGGTCGCCAGCAGGTGCTCGTCGACCCGCAATATCTCGTCAAGCCGACCAATCTCGGCTTCACCGGTTTCGGCGATGTGCTGAGCATCGACATGGAGCGCGCGCTCGGCGTCTACTGGAACCAGTCGCCGATCCTCGACGCCAATTATTTCGACAAGAACTGGGACATCGAGGAGGAGCTGCTCACCGGCTTCGTCAAGGCCGATTTCAAGTTCGGCCCGGTGCGCGGCAATATCGGCGTCCAGGTCGTCGACCAGCATCAGCAATCGACGGGCGTGGTGATCAACGGGCTGGAGCCCGGCCAGCCGATCGTGCCGGTGCTGCGCACCGACGGCGAGGACTATACCGACTTCCTGCCCAGCGCGAACGTGATCTGGGAGATCGGCAAGGGCATGCGCTTCCGGCTCTCGGCGTCGAAGACAATGGCGCGCCCGCGCATGGACGACATGCGCGCCAACGTGACGCCCGGCTTCAATGCGCTGGTCTGCTCGAACGGACCGGGCTGCGCGCCGGGATCGACGGTCAATCCCTGGTCGGCCTCGGGCGGCAATCCGAACCTCAAGCCGTGGCGCGCCGATGCGATCGACGCGGCGTGGGAATGGTATGTCGACAAGACGACCTATTTCTCGATCGCCGCCTTCTACAAGAAGCTCCACACCTATATCTACCAGCGCACCGATCTGTTCGATTTCTCGGGGATTCCGCTCCCGAGCTCGGCGACCTCGATCCCGGCGGGCGTGATCATCAGCCCGATCGGCCAGATCACCTTGCCCGCGAACGGCAATGGCGGCTCGCTCAAGGGCCTCGAGTTCAGCGGCGCGCTCAATTTCGGCACCGTGGTGTCGGCGCTCGATGGTCTCGGCGTGATCGGCAGCCTGTCGCTCACCGAATCGAACCTCAATCCGACGGACTCGCCGAGTTCGCCGACGCGGATCCCCGGCCTCTCCGACGTGGTCTACAACATCACGGGCTATTACGAGCGTGGCGGCTTCCAGGCGCGTGCGAGCTATCGCTATCGCTCGTCGTTCAAGGGCGAAGTGGTGCAGCTGTTTGCGACGCGCGGCCAGACCGAGATCCTCGCCGACAAGCAGGTCGACGCGCAGATCGGCTATACCTTCGACAGCGGCTCGCTGAATGGCCTGGGCGTCCTGTTCCAGGTCAACAATCTGACCGACTCGCCCTATCGCACGCGGCTCGGCCTCGACACCGGCGGCACCCGGACGTCGAACGGCGACTCGCTGCCCGAGACCTATGAGAAATACGGACGCCAGTTCCTGCTGGGGTTCAACTACCGCTTCTGAGCCTCCCCGGAACACCCTCCGGGATCTTCGAGGGAGGCGCGGCAGATGTGCGCGCCTCCCCTTTTTTATCCGCCAACGAGTGAGCCGCCATGCGTATCAGACCCGCGCTACTGCTGATCCTTCCGCTCCTCGCCGGCTGTGCCGCGTATCCGGGGGACGGCTTGCTGTGGAAGGGCAAGGACTGGCCGGTGCTGCATTCGCCGACTCCGCGCGACGAGGGCGTGGAGGCGCGGATCGCGGGAATCGTCGCGGGAATGACGCTCGAGCAGAAGGTCGGCCAGATGACGCAGGCCGACATCCGCTCGATCACGCCCGACGAGGTGCGGCGTTTCTATGTCGGCTCGATCCTCAACGGCGGCGGGGCATGGCCGGGGATGAAGAAGGATGCGCCAGTCACGGCCTGGACCGCGCTTGCGGACGCCTATTACCGCGCATCGATGTCGACCGACATGCAAGTGCAGATTCCCGTGATCTGGGGCACCGACGCCGTGCACGGCCATGGCAACGTCGCGGGCTCGACGCTCTTCCCGCACAATATCGGATTGGGGGCGGCGCATGACCCGAATCTGGTCGAACGGATCGGGCGCGCGACCGCGCGCCAAGTGCGTGCGACGGGGGTCAGCTGGGTGTTCGCGCCGACGCTGGCGGTGGGCGAGAACCGCCGCTGGGGGCGCACCTATGAAAGCTATTCGAGCGATCCCGCGATCGTCGCGTCCTATGCGCGGGCGATGGTGAAAGGACTGCAGGGCGGGCTCACCGGCGACGGCGACGTGGTCGCGACCGCCAAGCATTATATGGGCGACGGCGGCACCTTTCAGGGCGTGGACCAGGGCGAGAACCGCGCGACGCTGCGTCACATGATCCAGGTGCACGGCGCGGGCTATTATCCAGCGCTCCAGGCCGGCGTGCAGACGGTGATGGTCTCCTACAACAGCTGGAACGATACGGCTGCCGGCAAGGATCACGGCAAGATGCACGGCAGCCGCGAGATGCTGACCGACGTGCTCAAGGGCAGGCTCGGCTTCGACGGGCTGGTCGTGTCGGACTGGAACGGCATCCAGCAGGTGCCCGGCTGCGCCAAGGACCATTGCCCGCAGGCGATCAATGCCGGGATAGACCTGTTCATGGTGCCCGAGGACTGGAAGGCGTTCATCGCCAACACCGTCGCCGACGTGCGCGAGGGCCGCGTGCCGATGGCGCGGATCGACGATGCGGTGACGCGCATCCTGCGCGTCAAGCTGCGCGCCGGGCTGTTCGACCGCGCGCCGACCGAGAGCCGCTTCGCCGGGACCACCGCCGCGCTCGACGCGCGTGCGCTGGCGCGCGAGGCGGTGCGCAAGTCGGCGGTGCTGCTCAAGAACGAAGGGGCGCTGCCGATCGCTCTCGGCAAGCGCGTGCTCGTCGTCGGCGCAAGCGCGGACAGCCTGTCGAACCAGACCGGCGGCTGGTCGCTCACCTGGCAGGGGACCGAGAACGTCAACGCCGATTTCAGGACCGGCACCACCCTGCTCGCGGCGCTGAAGGATGCGCTCGGCGCGGCGAACGTCACGTATTCGCGCGACGGCAAGGGCATGGATCCGGCGAAGTACGACGCCGTGATCGCCGTGCTCGGCGAGACGCCGTACGCCGAGTATAATGGCGACGTCCGCTATCCGACGCCGGTCGCGCACAGCGCGCTTCACCCCGAGGATCTGGCGGTACTCGAGGCGGTGTCGGGCAAGGGCGTGCCGGTGGTGTCGGTGCTCTATTCGGGGCGCCCGGCGTACGCCAACGACCTGATCAACCTGTCCGACGCGTTCGTCGCGGCGTTCCTGCCGGGGACCGAAGGCGAGGGGCTCGCCGACCTGCTCGTCGGCGGCAGATACGACTTCAGCGCCACCTTGTCCTTCGCCTGGCCCGGCTCGGCTTGCTCGACCGGCGAGGGTCCGGGTGATATGGTCGAGTTCGTCCGCGGCTATGGCCAGCGCTACGCGAAGCGCGAGCATCTGGGGCCGCTTCCCTTGCCAACCATCCCCGCGACCTGCGAGACCGGCGCGCGATAGGCGCGGGAAACGGCATGCAGCAGATCAAGAAGATCCAGATCGTCGGCGGTGGGACCGCAGGCTGGATGACGGCCGCGCTCCTTTCGAAGCTCTTCCAGGGTCTCTACGAAATCACGCTGATCGAATCCGAGGAAATCGGCACCGTCGGCGTGGGCGAATCGACGATCCCGGCGATCAAGAAATACAATGAGCTGCTCGGGCTCGACGAGAACGACTTCGTCCGGCGCACCCAGGCGAGCTTCAAGCTCGGCATCGAGTTCGTCGACTGGCTGCGCAAGGGTGACAGCTATTTCCACGCGTTCGGCGTGCTCGGGCAGGATCTCGGCTGGCTGCGCTGCCACCAATATTGGTTGAAGATGCGCGCCGAGGGGAAGGTCCCCGATTTCTCGGCCTATTCGATCAATTCGATGATGGCGCGCGCGAACAAGTTCATGCGCGCCGATCCCAAGATGGCCGAATCGCCGATCGGCCATATCGCCCACGCCTTCCAGTTCGATGCCGGGCTCTACGCCCGCTATCTGCGCGGCTATGCCGAAGAGCGCGGAGTGAAGCGGCGCGAGGGCAAGGTCGCCAGCGTCCAGCTGCGCGGCGCGGACGGCTTCGTCGAATCGGTGACGATGGAGGATGGCGAAGTCATCGCCGCCGATCTGTTCGTCGATTGCTCGGGCTTTCGCGGGTTGATCATCGAGCAGGCGATGCAGACGGGCTACGAGACGTGGAGCCACTGGCTGCCCTGCGATCGCGCGATGGCGGTGCCCTGCGCCAGCGCCGGGCCCTTCACGCCCTATACCCGCGCCATCGCGCGCCCCGCGGGCTGGCAATGGCGCATCCCGCTCCAGCATCGCATCGGCAACGGGCATGTCTATTCGAGCCAATATATCGACGACGCCGATGCCGAGCGCATCCTGCTCGAAAGCCTAGACGGCGCGCCGCTCGCCGAACCCAACCGCCTGCGCTTCACGCCCGGCAAGAGGCGTCAGAGCTGGAGCAGGAACTGCGTCGCGATCGGGCTCGCCGCGGGCTTCCTCGAACCGCTCGAATCGACGAGTATCCACCTCATCCAGTCGGCGATCATCCGGATGGTGCAGCTGCTTCCCGATTGCAGCTTCGATCCCGCGACGATCGCCGAGTATAATCGCCAGACCGACTTCGAATATGAGCGCGTCCGCGACTTCATCATCCTGCACTTCAAGGCGACCGAGCGCGACGACACGCCCTTCTGGCGTTATTGCCGTGACATGGAGGTGCCCGCCACGCTCCAGCGCAAGATGGACCTGTTCCGCGCCAATGGCCGCGTCTTCCGCGAGGACGACGAGCTGTTCACCGAGGAAAGCTGGATTCTCGTCTTCCTTGGGCAGGGGATAATTCCGCGCGGCTACGATCCGCTGGTCGACATCCGCAGCGAGGCGCAGATCCTCGAATATCTCGGCAATATCCAGCGCGTCATCGCCAAGTGCGTGACCGTGATGCCCAGCCACGCCGATTATGTGGCGAAGACATGCGCGGCGGCCTGAGCCGGTCAGCCGTTTTGCAGCCTGGCGAGCAGCGCGCGCCGCATCTGTTCGAGGTCTTGCAGACCGGTGGCGCCGAGGATGCCGCGCGCCTCGGCGGGCAGATGCGCACCGGGGTCGCCGTCCATGAGGAAGACATAATGGTCGAACATCGCCTGCCACGCCCGGCGCTGGTCGGGCGGCAGCCGGCGCAGCGCCATCAGCCCGGCCATCATCGCGTCCCAAGGCGATCCCGGGCCGGCAGGCGCGGGATCCCACCAGTAATTGACCAGCAGGTTGAAGCGCTCGAGCGCCTCGACATGATGGTACCAGTGATAGGGGATGTAGACCGCATCGCCCGGCTCGAGCTCGGCGGTCTGCGCGGCCTCGAGCGCCGCGGCGAAGCGCGGATAGCGGTCGAGATCGGGCGCGGTCAGGTGGACCATGCTCACCTGCACACCCGCGGGGGTGGGATCGAACGGACCCATGTAGAGATTGCCGACCTGCCCGGGCGGGAACAAAGTGAAGCGGCGGCGGCCCGCGGCGACGACGGCGATGTTCTCGCTCGGATCGTGGTGGATCGCGACCTTGGCTGCGTTGCCGATCCACAGCCGCGGCGGCACGGCGGGTGGGAGCAAGGTCAACCGATTGGCCTCGGCGAAGCCCGGCAGATGCTCGGCCGGAGGCATGCCCTGCAGCGCGAGCGCATCGGGCTCGGCCTTGGCGCGCTCGGCGTCGAGCTGGTCGAGGAAGTCCGGGAGCATCGCTTCCTCGCGCGCGAAGTTGCGGCTGCCGATCGTCGCGCCATAGTGCATCCGGCCCTCGATCTCGGGTCCGGCGCGCATGAAATGGACGGGCTTCGGCGCGGCCATGGCGCGCAGATAGGCCGCGGGATCGGCGGCGCGCACCACCGGCCAGTCCGCCGCCACGCCCCTCAGCACCGCGGGCTCGGCGGCGGCGCGGATTTGCTGGAAAATCGCGGGAGTGACGTCGTGCCAGACACGGATGGGGTTCATGACCGCACGAGCGTACCAGCGCGTACGGTGCACGTCGACCGGATCGGCCGCGAAGGTCAGCCGGTGGTGGTCGTCGAGAATTTCTCGGCTCATCCCGAGCGGCTGATCGCCGAGGCGGAGGCGCTCCCATTCCGCACGATGGGCGAATATTATCCGGGCGTCCGCGCGCCCGTCACGCCCGTCTATTTCGAAGGGCTGGTCGAGGTGATCGCGCCGGTGATGCGCGAAGTGTTCGGCGCGAGCGACCGCGCCGGCTTCACACGCGCGCTTTATTCGATCGCGACCACGCCGCCCGCCGAATTGCGCCTCGCCCAGCGCATTCCGCATATCGACGGGGTCGAGGGGGGAATGATTGCGATCCTTCACTACCTCTCGCACGAGCGCTATGGCGGAACCGCCTTCTACCGCCACCGCTCGACCGGGTTCGAGACAGTCGACGCGGCGCGCCACCGGGCGTATCTCGACGCGTTGCACGCCGATTTCGCTGCGCACGGCGAGCCCGTTCCCGCTTATATCGAAGGCGACACGCCGATCTTCGAGCAAGTCGCGCGCTACGATGCGGTGTTCAACCGCGCGCTGATCTATCGGAGCAGCCTGCTCCACACCGCATTGCTGCCCAACGATGCGTCGCTTCCCGCGGACGTGCGCACCGGGCGGCTGACGGTGGCGAGCTTCCTGTCGGCGCGGTGAGGAGAGAGACGATGCGGATCGCGATCGGGATTTGCGCGCTGGCGATCGCCGCATGCGCGCCGGCGGAGCGGCCGGGTGACGTGGCCTTGGGGCGCGACCACGTCGAGGTGTGGCTGACCACTGCGGACCGGTCCGCGCTTCTTGCCGAGCAGCCTTCCCTGACGCTCGCGCCCGGCGAGACCGGCGCGATCAAGGTCGATGCCGGCCAGCGCTACCAGCAGATGGTCGGCTTCGGCGCGGCGGTCACCGACGCCTCGGCATGGCTCATCCAGCACAAGCTCGATCCCGCACGTCGCGCGGCGTTGCTCCGCGAGCTGTTCGGTCCCGCGCCCGGGATCGGGCTCGGCTTCACGCGTCTGACGATCGGCGCGTCGGACTTCTCGCGCACGCATTACAGCTATGACGACATGCCCAAAGGGCAGACCGATCCGAAGCTAGCGCATTTCTCGATCGCGCCCGCCAGGGCGGAAGTGCTGCCCACGGTGCGGGCGTCGCGCAAGATCAATCCCGATCTCGCCGTGATGGTCTCCCCGTGGAGCGCGCCGGGCTGGATGAAGACCACCGATTCGCTGATCAAGGGCACCCTGCGCGAAGGGGCCTATGCGCCCTTCGCCGCCTATCTGCGCCGCACCGTGCAGAGCTTCGCGAAGGAAGTCGGGCCGATCGACTATCTGAGCATCCAGAACGAGCCCGATTTCGAGCCCGAGAACTATCCCGGCATGCGGTTGAGCGCGGCGCAGCGCGCGGCGATCATCGGCGAGCATGTCGGTCCCGAATTCGCGCGCGCGCGTCTCCGGACGCGGATCCTCGACTGGGACCATAATTGGGACAAGCCCGAGCATCCTTTGGGTGTGCTCGCCGACAAGGCCGCCAACCGGTTCGTCGCCGGCATCGCCTGGCATTGCTATGCCGGCGACGTCGCCGCGCAGAGCCAGGTGCGCGAGCGATATCCGGACAAGGACGTGCTCTTCACCGAATGCTCGGGGGGCAACTGGTCCGGCTCCTGGGCGGACAGCTGGTCGTGGACCCTGCGGACGCTGGTGATGGGCGCGCCGCGCAACTGGGCGCGCGGCGTATTGCTGTGGAACCTCGCGCTCGACGAGAATCACGGGCCGCATCTCGGCGGCTGTGGCGATTGCCGCGGCGTGGTGACGATCGACAGCAAGACCGGCGCAATCACGCGAAATCCCGAATATTATGCGCTGGCGCAGGCTTCGCGCTTCGTCCGCGCTGGCGCGTGGCGGATCGCCGCGACGAACGAGCCGGACGGCATCGAGACCGTCGCATATTCCAATCTCGACGGATCGCGCGTGCTGATCGCCTTCAACGCCGGCGCCCTTGCGCGCGACATCACGGTCGCGGCCGACGGCAGGCACTTCGCCTATCGGCTCGCGTCCAGAGCGGCGGCGACCTTCCGGTGGCGCGCATCGCATTGAGCGACGCACCCGCCGCGCCGTCGCGCTTCGCATTCGCGGGGGTGACGGCGCTGTTCTTCGGCTGGGGCTTCATCTGCGCGAACAACGATCCGCTGCTCGCGGCGGCACGGCGGATTTTCGGGCTGAGCTATACCGGCGCGCTCTCGACCCAGATCGCTTCCTTCCTCGCGTTCACGCTCGCGGCGCTCCCCGCGGCGGCCCTGCTTGCGCGGATCGGCGCGCTGCGGACGATCTGGGTCGGGCTTGCGGGGACGGCGGCGGGGTGCCTCGTCATCCAGCTCGCGCGGTGGCTGCCCGATTTCGCCGTGGTGTTCGCCGCGATCTTCGTGCTCGCGAGCGGCGTGACTGTGCTCCAGGTCGCCGCCAATCCGCTCGCGGCGGCGCTGGGGCCGCCCGAGCGGAGCCATTTCCGGCTGACGCTCGCGCATTCGTTCAACGCGCTGGGCGTGGTGTGCGGCGTGCATTTCGGCGCGCGCTTCGTGCTGGCGGCGCCGGCTTTCCAGGAAAATGCGTCGTCTGCCGCTACGGCCACGGGCGTCGAGACGATTGGCAGTGCGTATCTGATATTCGCCGCGCTGCTCGCCGGGCTCGCAGCGATCACGATGCTTGCGCGGCGCGCGATCGCCAGCACGGAGATTCCCGCGCCGCCCGGCGCCGGCGGCGCGTTCGCGGCGCTGCGCTCGCGCTGGGCTCTGGCAGGAGCGGTGGCGATCGCGCTGTATGTCGGCGCCGAAGTTTCGATCGGCAGCACGCTGATCCTCTATTTGTCCGCACCCGGTGCGCTGGGTGTGCCGCTCGCCGAGGCGGGGGCGATCGTCGCCAACCTCTATTGGGGCGGGGCGCTGGCCGGGCGCTTCATCGGCAGCGCGCTGCTGCGCATCGTTCCTGCCGCGCGGTTGCTGGCGTTGGCGGGCATTGCCGCAGCGGCGCTGTGCGGGGCCTCGCTGTTGCTCCCCGGGGCAGCGGGCGCATGGTGCCTGCTCGCGATCGGGCTGTTCAACTCGATCATGTTCCCGACGATCTTCGGGCTGACGCTGGAGCGTGCCGAGGCCCCGCCGGCGGCGACGTCGGGGTTGCTCTGCCTCGCGATCGGCCCGGGCGCGGTGCTGCCGCTGCTCGCCGGCGCGCTCGCCGACCGCGCCGGGCTGGGCTGGGCCTTCGGCGCGCCGTTGCTCGGCTACCTGTGGATCGCGGGATTCGCGCGCATGGCCTTGCGTGCGGAACGCACGCCTCTGCCGGCAGGTTGATACGGTCGACGAACGGAGGCACAAATGACGAGCAAGCAACCGATGCAGGCGGACGGGAATCGCAGCGGCGAAGCCAGCGATGGCGTCGCAACGCCGGCGACCGAAGGCGAAAGCGCAGGCGGGGCCTATCCCAATCCGCACAAGGGGGGCGATGGCGGTTTCGACGGAGGCCAGAGCGACAAGAGCTATGAAGGCCCGGAAAATCCGAACGCCACGACGGACGACGACTGATCGCCCCGCGATTTTCGCTCTTCGCAAGACTATGGAATGGCGCACCCGACAGGATTCGAACCTGTGGCCTCTGCCTTCGGAGGGCAGCGCTCTATCCAGCTGAGCTACGGGTGCGTGGGAAGGCCGCGTAGCAAAGCCCGCGCGGCAGCGCCAGTGCCTAGCGCGCCGCCTTCTTGCGCGCGGGTGGCGGCGTTTTGGGCTGGTAGGGGCACAAGTC